>NZ_JAFCTH010000023.1:0-59765 GCF_049895905.1 Polaromonas sp. DSP2-3-2b2
GCCTTTATCATGCCCTGCTGGCCTTGCTCAGAAGCAACCCGCTTTAATCGCCTCTGCTTCCTAAGCCCCTTTTTTAATAGCGTTCAGGTTTGACCGGAAGTTGCCAGCGCGCCCAGCGCCGCCACCCCCACGGGCGGCTCGGGCAGCCACGGCAGCACGAAGGTTCGGCGCGCCAGCCCCTTGGCGATGCGCGCGGTCTGGCGGTGTTCGCCGGCCAGCCGGGCCTTTAGGAGCGGGTCGGTCGTACCGGTGGCGGCGATGCTCTTGTTGATGACCCAGGCCCACGGCTCGATCTTCGCGCGGCGCAAATCGTCCTGCAGCGCAGCGGCCTGGCTGACGGGCGTGACTTCGGGCAGCGTGACCAGAATCACGTGCGTCATCGACGCGTCCTGCAGACGCATCAGCGGCGTGATGAGGTGCATGGCGTTAGAACTGCCTTGGTACTGCTGCAGCATCTGCCGGTGGTAGGCGCCGGTGGCGTCCATCAGCAACAGACTGTGGCCGGTGGGCGCGGTGTCGAGCACCACGAAGGCGCTGCGCGCCTCGTTCACCACGCGGCTGAAGGCGTGGAACACGGCGACTTCCTCGGTGCAGGGCGATTGCAAATCCTCCAGCAGCAGCGCTTGGCCCGCCGCGTCCAGGTCCTTGCCGCGCGCGGCCATCATTTTGGCGATGTAGGCTTCGGTTTCTGCCTTGGGGTCGATGCGGCCAACCTTCAGGTTTGGCAAGCTGCCGTTCAGCGTCTGCGCTACATGAGCGGCCGGGTCGGTGGTCGTCAGGTGCACGCCGTGGCCGCGCTGCACCAGGCCGACGGCCAGCGCGGCGGCAATCGTCGTCTTGCCGACGCCGCCCTTGCCCATGACCATGATCAGCCCATGGCCGAGCGCCGCAAGTTCATCGGCCAGGCGGCTAAGGGGCTCGGCGGGCAGATCGGCGGCTGCAAGGCCGGCGTCCACCAGCGCAGCCGGCGCGGGGCCGCTGCCAAGCAGCGCGCGCAGGGCGCTCAAGCCGACGGTGTCGAAGGCGCGGAGCAGCACTTCGTCGCGCGGCAGGCCGGCCAGCGCATCGGGCATCGTGTCAATCGCCTCCTTGCCCAGCGCCTCGATGGCGCGGGCGGTCGCATCGCCCGGTGCGCTCGCATAAAACACGCCGTTGACGACCAGCCGCTGGTTGGACAGGCCCAGCGTGCGCAGTTCCTCGGCGGTGCGCGCCGCCTCCTGCATGGGGCGCGGGTCGGGCCGCGTGACGAGCAGCACCGTCGTCAGGCTGGCGTCGCCCAGCGCGGCCAGCGCGGCATTGAAGCGTGCTTCCTGCATCTTCAGCCCCGAGTGCGGACCGAGGCAGGACGCGCCCCGGTCGTTGCCGGCCAGAAAGCCGCTCCAGGCCTTGGGCAGGCTGAGCAGGCGCAGCGTGTGGCCGGTCGGCGCGGTGTCGAAAACGATGTGGTCGTAGCCGCCGCTGACCTCGCCTTCGCCGGCCAGCAGCGCGGCGAATTCGTCAAACGCGGCGATTTCGGTGGTGCAGGCGCCCGAAAGCTGCTCGCGCACCGTTTGGCGCTCGTCATCGCTGGCATCCGCTTCGAGTTGCGCCAGCACGCGCTGCCGGTAGGCCTCGGCGGCGGCGTCCGGGTCGATGTTGAGCATCTCCAGGCCCGGCACGCCGGGAACGGCTTGGGCCTGGTTGCGCAGCGGCACGCCCAGCATTTCGTCAAGATTCGACGCCGCGTCGGTGCTGACCAGTAGCACGCGCCGGCCGGCATCGGCCAGCGCGATGGCGGCGGCGGTGGACAGAGAGGTCTTGCCGACGCCGCCCTTGCCGGTAAAAAACAGAAAGCGCGTGGGCGACGACAGGAATCCTGGGGTGTTGGCAGTGGATGTGGTCATGGGCGACAGCATGCCGTGCGGCAGGCAAAAAATCAATGCGTCAGGTCAATACGCGCCCAATGGCTGCATGGGGAGTGCGGCTCGCCAAGGCGCCCGGCGACTGGGTTAGAGTTCGCCACGGCTGTCAACAAAAACAATCTTCACGCACCCGCCGCAGCCCGCCCCAAGGAAAACCATGCATCCCAACCAGACCCGGCTCGACCATTTTTACGCCGCCTTTGCGCGCCTTGACGCCGACGCCATGGCCGCCTGCTATGCGCCCGATGTGCAGTTCGAGGACGAGGTGTTTTCCCTCAGCGGCCACGAGCAGGTCAGCGGCATGTGGCGCATGCTGTGCGAAGCTACCCAGGCGAAGAACCGCGAAGCCTGGAAGCTGCGCTACAGCGGCCTGGAAGCCGACGACCTCCGGGGCAAGGCCCACTGGGAAGCCGACTACCAGTTCAGCGCCGCCCGGCGCAAGGTGCACAACGTCATCGACAGCGTGTTTGAATTCAACGAGGCCGGGCTGATCCGGCGCCAGCGCGACCGCTTCAACTTCTGGACCTGGTCGCGCCAGGCGTTGGGTCTGCCCGGCATCCTGCTCGGCTGGAACCCGTCGTTCCGCACCATGGTCAAGCGCCAGGCTACGGTCAATTTGGAAAACTACCTGCAAGCGCGCAGGAACTGAGTCATGTCCATCTGCACCGCAGAAGTGTCATGGCTGCGCAGCGGCGTCGACTGCTTGAGCGAGCCTGTCCATGGCCCGCACTGACGCGCCGGGGTTGGGGCTGCGTGGCCGCCTGCTGGCCGGTTGGGGCTTGCTGGTGCTGGCCGCTTTGCTCTGGTCGGGCGTGGCGCCCTATGACCGGGGCACCTGGCTGCTCGAAGTCGCGCCAGTGCTGATCGCCGCGCCGGTGCTGCTGGCTACCTGGCGCCGCTACCCGCTGACCACGCTGCTCTACGGGCTGATCGCGCTGCATGCGCTGGTGCTGATTTTGGGCGGCGCCTTCACCTACGCGCGCGTGCCGCCGGGCTTCTGGCTGCAGGAAGCGCTGCAGCTGGAGCGCAATCCCTACGACAAGATCGGCCACTTCATGCAGGGGCTGGTACCGGCGATGGTCGCGCGCGAGGTGCTGCTGCAGCGCGGCTACCTGGCCAGCCGGCGCATGGCGGCGGTTTTGTCGGTGTGCGTCGCCATGGCGATCAGCGCGGTGTACGAGCTCGTCGAATGGGCCGCCGCGCTGGCGCTCGGGCAGGGTGCCGATGAATTCCTGGGCACCCAGGGCGACCCGTGGGACACGCAGTCGGACATGTTCTGGGCGCTGATCGGTGCAACGGTGGCGGTCACGCTGCTGCTGCGCTGGCATGACCGGCAACTCAAGTCGATGCTATTGAATAAATAGCTGGTTGCGCCCGTGCCTGTTGCGCAAGAGCCCTAAAACGCTTGAAATGTGCTCCCGGCAACCCGGTCAATGCTCATAACGGCGTCGTGGGTCGGGACGCCAGCATGGACATCAGGCCCGCAGCAGCCGCCTTGTACGCTTTCAGGCAGGCCGTTCCCACGCTCATGGCCGCCTCGCGGGTGGGATAGGGATGGTCCGACGCGTCGATGCACACCTCGCCGGTCTGCTCCTGCGGCGACAGCTGCGTGACCACCCAGCAAAAAAGCCCAGGCGACGACTCTTCCACGCGCAGATTGAGCGCTCCGGAAGAAATCTCCGAACGCGCCGTCATACCGCCCGGCCCAGTTCGGTCCCGACATCCCGGGCGCCTGTCCCGACCTCCGCCACGGCCATGCGCAACTCCAGTTCGCTGCATCGCAAGGCAGCCAGCCAGTAATTCACCGAAGCCGGCTCATTGATGTTGATCGGCGGGTTGGACAGCGCATGAACGTCCGGGGCAACGCTTGGCGAATGGGTTTGCATGGTTTTTTCCTGGCCGGTTGAAGAAGGAGGTGCCCAATCTTCTGGCAATGATGTTTAACGTCATGTCAGAGACTTAACCATGAGCTTGCAATCCATATCAGCCAACAGCAATGGGCCAAATGTCCTAACCCCTGGTTAACCAGCAAGCTCATGAATACAAGGTAACTCCCGCCGCGCAAGGATTGGCGCGGCCTGCCATGCGCTCAAGCGTCAAGCCCCGCAGCACTTCTTGTATTTCTTTCCGCTGCCGCAAGGGCAGGGGTCATTGCGCCCCGGCGTGGCTTCCTTGCGGATGGTTTCGACCTTCGGCCCCATGGTTTTCCACAGCTCGCGCAGGTCGTACACGGCCCAGATGGCTTCGCCAAAGGCGTTGAGCCGCGCGATGCTGGTGCTGGGCGTGCCTTCTTCGCTCAATGGCGAGACTTCGCAAGCGCCGGTGTCGTCTTCGGTCATGGCGACGATGGCCTGCAGCGCGCCGTCGAGCCACTTGGCGGCGTCCTTGTCGCGCGGGGCGGCCCATTCGTCGGGCCAGCTTTCGACCGCGAACATGAAGCCCAGCGCCCATACCTGCGCAAATGCAGGCAGGTCTTCTTTCGCGAACGCGGCCTGCTCTTCGGGCGGCAGGTCGGCCACCACGCCGCGAATGTCCATGACTTCGGGGTGGTAGCAGGCGTCGTCTTCGAGCGAATCGACTTCGGCGTCAAGCGCGGTTTCGACCTCGGTCCAGCGCTGATTCCACAGCGCCATGAAGCGTTCGCGCTGTTCGTCGCTGGCAAACGAGCCGCTGTCCTCGTCGGGCTCTTCGCCCTCGACTGGCAGGCCGAGCAGCACGCCCAGGTATTCGTAGGCGGGAATCGGGCGGCGCGAGCAGATCACGGCGGCCATGAAGCCTTCGCAAAATTCCCACTGCGGCGTTTCGTCGTAGCGCCCGCGCAGGTCGTCGAGGATGGCGTCGAGTTCGTCGAAGGCCTCGGTTTCCATCCACGGGGTATCTAGCGGCTTCACGGGGTCAAGGTCAGGGTGTGTCATGGTGTTCGCTCCTGAGCCTTGGGCAAGGCTCTTATGATTAAAGTGTAGCTTTCGCGCGTCAGGCGGTTTGCGGGGCTGCAGGTGGAGACTTTCAGCGCGGCTTCAGGATGCCACCGCAATCTGGAATTTGACCTTGCCCGTTATCGGCGGTTATCCAGATTGCTATTGGTTAAATAGCTGCTCGCGCAAGCACACCATGCGCCAGCAGCCTTTTTGACATCGAAAGTACATGCCGGTCCTTGCTCAGCAGCAGGGTTTGGCCGGCCACAGCCAGGTCGATGAACTTCTGGTCGTCGGGGTCGCTGCAGTTCAGCTTGGCCTTGATGGCGACGTCGAGCAGGCGGGCGTGGCGGTCGAACGAGGCGAGCACGTCATCGGCGCTCAAACGGTAGAACGCCAGGCGCGGCACGATCTGCGGATAGTCCAGCACGCGGGCCAGCTCGTCGCGCATCGGCTGGGTGGCGATCCAGTCGAGTGTGCCGGCTTCGAGCGCGCGCCTGACGGGCTTTGCAGCTGCATCGGCAAAAACGAAGATGTCCAGAATGATGTTGGTGTCGATGACGACCGGCTGCTTGCCGGGCTCGGCCAGCGATTCTGTGAATCCGGCATCGCTCTGCGCCGCGATCAGGTTCATCGTCACGCTTTGGGCTGATCCGCCGGTTTGCCGCGCGCCGAGCCGGCCACCATGTCGAAGCGGAACAGCCGGCATTCGATCGGGCCGTTCCACATCGGCACGCGGCGCGACTCCTTCAGGCGCATCTTGTTGGGCAATTTCAGGTCGGGCGTGAGCACGTGGGCGGTCCAGCCGGCGTAGTTTTTCTTCCAGTGCGCGGCCAGTTGCGGGAAGAAGTCGGAGGCTTCCTCGCCCCAGGCGTTTTGCGCCTGCTCGCGGCCGGGGTTGGCCGAGCGGTCGCGCGGCGGCTCGAAGCCTGTTTCATCGCGGCTGTCGTGCTCGTTGCGTTCATTGCGGCCCTGGCGGCTGTCCCGTTCCTGGCGCACCACCGGCTGGCCGAATTCATCAACGCTCTGACCCTGGAATTGCGAACGCCGCTGCTCGCGCTGCTGCACGCCGCTGGTGCCAGCCACGCCCGCCACGTCGATGCGCTCGCCGTACGGCGGGTTCACCAGCATCACGCCGCTCGGCGCGGGCGGCATGCGCTGCAGCGCGTCGCCGCCGCGCACCTGCACCGCATGCGCGACGCCGGCGCGTTCGGCATTGCGCTCGGCAAAATCGACCATGCGGAAGGACACATCGCTGCCGAACACCGGCGCCGTGGGTTCGGTAATCGCCGCTTCGGCCTGGTCGAGCAGGCCTTCCCACACGTGGCCCTGGAAGGGCAAATACTTCTGGAAGGCAAAGCGGCGGTTGATGCCCGGCGCGATGTTGCAGGCGATCTGCGCCGCCTCGATGACGATGGTGCCCGAGCCGCAGCACGGGTCGTACAGCGGCACGCCGTCCTTGCACAGCTGGTCCCAGCCGCTGGCGGCGATCATCGCGGCGGCCAGCGTTTCCTTGAGCGGCGCGTCGCCCTTGTCCTCGCGCCAGCCGCGCTTGAACAGCGGCTCGCCCGAGGTGTCGATGTACACCGTCACGGTGTCGGTGGTGAGGTGCACATACACGCGCACGTCGGGCCAGCGGGTATCGACGCTGGGGCGCACGTCGTTGAACTTGTGCCGGAAGCGGTCGGCAATCGCGTCCTTGATCTTGAGCGCGGCAAAGTTCAGGCTTTGCAGCGGGCTGTGCTGGGCGGTGATCTCGACCTTGAAGGTCTGCGCGGGCGTGAACCAGATTTCCCAGGCGACGCTGGCCGCCGCGTTGTACAGGTCCTGCTCGCTGCGGTAGGTGCCGTGCTGCAGCTCGATCAGCACGCGCTGGGCCAGGCGGCTGTGCAGGTTGAGCTGCAGCGCTTCGCGCCACGAGCCCTGCAGCTGCACGCCGGCGCGCCAGGCCTTGCCCTCGATGCCGGTGATGCGCCGGACTTCGGCGGCCAGCAGGTTCTCGACGCCGGCGGCGCAGGGGAGGAAGAGTTGGAGTTGGTTCATAAGTTATCTCACTGTGCTGGGCTGATTGTGAGGAGCCGCAGCTTTGTTGGGTAGAACCCGTATCTACATCAGGGCGAACGGATAAAGAGCGAACCACACGCAGTGGCAAGGATGCAGCGTGTCGCTCCCCACCAGCAGGGGCCGCGGGACTGGCTTTGCCAGACCGCAGGCGCAGCGGCCCCCTCGGGGGGGCAGGGAGTTACGCGAAGCGAACGACCGTGGGGGCAACATCACAGCGCTTTGCGTAAATTCGTGGGCGCGATGCGCAACGCCTCGCGGTATTTGGCCACCGTGCGGCGGGCGCATTCGATGCCTTGCTCCTTGAGCATTTCGGAAATCTGGCTGTCGCTGAGCGGCTTTTTCGGGCTTTCGATTGCTATGAACTGCTTGATCAGCGCGCGCACGGCGGTGCTGGACGCATTGCCGCCGCTCTCGGTGCCCAGGCCCGAGCCAAAGAAATACTTCAGCTCGAAGGTGCCAAACGGCGTGCCCATGTACTTGGCGGTGGTGACGCGCGAAATCGTCGATTCGTGCAGGCCCAGTTCGTCGGCGATCTCGCGCAGCACCAGCGGCCGCATGGCGAGCTCGCCGTGGGTGAAGAAGTTTTTTTGCCGCTCGACGATGGCGTTGCTGACGCGCAGGATGGTGTCGAAACGTTGCTGGATGTTCTTGATGAACCAGCGCGCTTCCTGCAGCCGCTGCTGCAGCGCCTGGCCGCCGCCCCGGCCGCCGTGCTGGCGCAGGGCGCTGGCGTAGATGTCGTGGACCCGCAGCCGGGGCATGACGTCGCTGTTGAGCGTGACCTTGAAGCCCCGGCCGGCCTTGACGACGATCACGTCGGGAACGATCAGGTTGCGCTCGACATTGGCAAAACGCCGGCCGGGCTTGGGGTCGAGCCGGGCGATCAGGCCAATCGCGCCCTTGATGGCGTCTTCGGGGAATTTGCACAGGTGCGACAGGCGCTTGACATCGCGCTTGGCCAGCAACTCCATCGGCTGCTGGCAGATCGCCATGGCGGCGCACGACTCCAGGCTGTTCTTGCACTCAAACAGTTGCAGTCGCAGGCATTCGGCCAGGGTGCGCGCGCCGACGCCGGCAGGCTCCATGTGCTGGAGCAGTTGCAAGGCGATGGCGAACTGCTCTTCCAGTTCTTCGGCCTGCTCCGGGTCGCCGCTGGCCAGTCCGGCGGCGAGCGACGCCAGGCTGTCTTCGAGGTAGCCGTCGTCGTTGAGCGACTCGATCAGGAAGTGCAGGGCGGCGCGGTCGAGTTCGGACAGGCGCAGGCCGAGCGCCTGCCGGTGCAGGTGGTCTTGCAGCGACTCGTGCGCGCCGGTCAGGTCGGACGCTTCGGCGTTGCTGTCGTCCAGGTTGTTCTTGCGCGCTGGTGCGTCGCCGCCCCATTCGCTGTCGTCGGGCGAAGACTCGACCGAGCCATCGCCTTCCCAGCTTTCTTCCAGCGCGGCCTCGGTGCCGGCCTCTGCTGTGGTTTCAGACTCTTTTGATGCGCTTGCGCTTGCTGTGTCTGCGCTTACAGCTATTGAATCCGTAGCAGACTCGAATTCGCGGCTGTCCTGGCTGACCGGGGTGTCGGTCTGGTCCAGGCCAAATTCCTCGCGCGGCGCGCTGTCGTCCGCCAGTTCGAGAAACGGGTTTTCATCGAGCATCTGCTCGACTTCCTGGCTCAGCTCCAGCGTCGAGAGCTGCAGCAGCCGGATCGACTGCTGCAGCTGCGGCGTGAGCGCCAGGTGCTGCGAAACGCGCAGTGAAAGTCCTTGTTTCATGACTGGCGCATCACATCTTGAAGTGTTCGCCCAAATACACCCGGCGTACCTCGGTGTTGTTCACGATCTCGGCCGGCGTGCCGTTGGCCAGCACATGGCCGTCGCTGATGATGTAGGCGTGATCGCAAATGCCCAGCGTCTCGCGAACGTTGTGGTCGGTGATCAAGACGCCGATGCCGCGCGACTTGAGAAAACCGATGATGCGCTGGATCTCGATCACGGCAATCGGGTCGATGCCGGCAAACGGCTCGTCGAGCAGGATGAAGCGCGGCTGGGTGGCCAGGGCTCTGGCAATCTCGACGCGGCGGCGCTCGCCGCCCGACAGCGACAAGGCCGGCGAGTCGCGCAGATGGTCGACGCGCAGGTCCTTGAGCAGCGCATCGAGCCGCGACTCCAGCTCGGCGCGGCCCAGCGGCTTGCCGGCGGCATCGCGCTGCAGTTCCAGCACGGCGCGAACGTTTTCCTGGACTGTGAGTTTGCGAAAGATCGACGCTTCCTGCGGCAGGTAGCTCAGGCCCAGGCGCGCGCGCTTGTGGATCGGCATGTGCTCGACCGGCTGGCCGTCGATGGAAATCTCGCCCGCATCGGCGCGCACCAAGCCGACGATCATGTAGAACGAGGTGGTCTTGCCCGCGCCATTCGGGCCCAGCAGGCCGACCACCTCGCCTTTTTGCACCGACAGCGACACGTCCTGCACCACCAGGCGGCTGCCGTAGGACTTTCGCAATCCGTGGGCAACCAGGCTGCTGGACGTGTCGAGGCGAACCGCGCCCTCCTGCGGAGGTATTTTTTCAATCGCTCGATTCATGGGGTCAAGGTGCTTTCGGGGCTGCGCCCGTGCCCAGCGTGGTGCTGGGGCGTAAAACGGGCGCCGGTCCGCCGGCTGGCGGGGCGGCGGTGGCGCCAGACACCGTGCCGCGCGGCGACAGCATGGCGCGAACCCGTCCGCCGGGATTGTCGGCGGTGCGGGTTTGCGCGCCGGCGTCGACCGTGAACACATCGGTGTTGTTGTCGTACACGATCAGCCCGCCGGTGGTTTCGTCGCTCAGCGTCGCGCCCTTGAAGCGGCGCACCACGGCGCGCTTGATGAATTTCACCAGGTCGGCGCGGCTGTCGTATTCGATCCGCTCGCCTTCGCCTTCGATGTACTCATCGACGCCGTCGCGCTTCTTGCGGTAGTAGGCCAGCTTGCCCGGCGCCGCCGTGGCCACGGCCAGCTGGTAGCCCTCGGGGTCCTGGCTGACCTCCACCAGTGCGCCGCGGATGATGGTCGTGCCCTTGGTGATGACGACATTGCCGGTGAACACGCTGGTCTGCTTGAGGTCGTCATAGCGCAGGGCATCGGCCTCGGCATTCATCGGCTTGTCGCGGTCGGCCTTCTCGGCTGCAGCGGGCAGCGCCACGCCTGCGGCGAGGAAGGCCATCAAGAGGAAAGAACAAAAGGAGCGTTTCATAAGGCACGAATCTTGCAGCTATGGGTTCTGCCATTGTAGCCACGCCGGTCGCAAGAATCGCAGGAGCGCGCAAACAGAGTTGCATGACCTGGACGGCCCATTGCAAAGTTTTCCTGCCCTGGCTGTTATTCCAATTCGCGTTGGAAACGGTCATTTCGTTGCGTTGCCAGGCACTTCCTGCGAAACATCATGGCTGGACGGCATAACCGGCGGCCAGCGGAACACTAAAAGTTCTTTCCTGTCGGCACGCGTTGCGACGAAGCGTGCCTTTCCTTCGCAAGACGCGCTGCACCGGGCAGTTCCTCCCACGCGGAGTGCTCTGCCCAGCGTGCGGACCGTCGCTAGTTGCAGAGCAAGGCGCATCATCATCTGGTTGTGTGGGATACCACCGGCGCCGGCGCTTCCGGGCTTATGGCCTGCAGGCTGGCTTCTTCCCCGACGTCGTACGACCCAAAGACTTCACGGGCCGAGCGGGTTTCGGGCAGCACATAAACAATGCCGTCCGTTCCGGTAAACGCAGGACTCACCACGTTGTCGTAAAACTTGACGGGAATATTGATGCAGCCGTAAGAAATCCGGCGCTCTGACGGCGACGAACTGGCCAGCCTTTCGGCGCGGCGTTCCTTGGCTGTGCCAGTGGCGACACGGTGCATGGAAATGGCAGTGTCGTAGTCCACCCAGAGCATCTCGTCGCCCTTGAGGTTCTTGTCCAGGTTAGCCACGAAACGGCCTGCCGGCGTGGTGCGTTCCTCCGGGCCAATGGCTGACAGCTTTTTGGTTCCAATGCCAGGAACGGAGTGATCACCTATGGCCAGTCCGAGCAGCGCGGAAGATTCTCCGCGCAGCTTGCCCTGCGCATCGAACACGAAGACCTTTGCGTCTCGCTTGTCCACGATGACAAAGGGCTTGTTGAGGTTGTCGCCAGAATCCACCACCCAATGGGCCACATGTCGGGCTTCCTTGGAGGCGCTGGCCTGTCCGAAGCTGGCGCGTTTTGAGCTTTTTCCCGCTACTGTGGATTGCGTTTGCGTGACCGTTGGCAGGGAGTTGCCGTCACCTGCCAGCGCAGAAAATGCCAACCCAGAGCCTGGCAAATGCGCAGCCTCATGCGATGCATACGCCTGGGTGCAAATCAATCCTGTGGCCAGCAAGCCCAGGAAAATTTCTCGGAGCATGAGCGCCAGTATTTTTTCGGGTTTTCTCATAACCGCTTTATTAATTGCGTTCCGGTTTGGGCTTGCGTACTGGCGCCTCGTATTTCTCGGGCGGCGTTTCGACCGGCACCGCTACAGGCACCACGACCAGTGGTGTTGGTGGCGTTACAACGACCAGGACAGGAGGCGGCATTGGCGTTGGCGGAACGACTGTAAAAACGTATCCGGGCGGAACGACGGCAGGCGGTGTTGACGGCGTCAACACGGGAGGCAATGGCGTCTGTTCCGGAACCGAAACAACCGGCGGAGACACAGCTGGGCCTCCACCTGTACCTGTACCTGTACCTGTACCTGTACCTGTACCTGTACCTGTACCTGTGCCTGTGCCTGTGCCTGTGCCTGTGCCTGTGCCTGTGCCTGTGCCTGTGCCTGTGCCTGTGCCTGTGCCTGTGCCTGTGCCTGTGCCTGTGCCTGTGCCTGTGATATTCGCGGTTGTTTTCCCAACAATAGGCGAGCAGCAAGTAAGCGGGAGGGCAAAGTTAGTTGCGGTTCCGCCAGTCAAGATCGGGCCTTTCGTAAGGGTAAAGCCGGTAAAGCTGATCGTCTTGTCCGTTCCTACGTCCGCAGCATCGAAATTGGCAGTACCACCAGCGGTATTCAAGGTGACACCGGCAGGGGTGCCCTTCAACCCGGTGAATGTTGCCGTGGTCGTGCCATCGAAAGTCTTGTTCGCTCCGTCCGGGAACACCAGCATGTATTGCGTCAGCGGTCCGCCGGTGCCGGTGAAGAAAGTCGAATAATTTGTCGGCGTTGCGTACGAGCTCGGATTGTAAAAAATGTTGGTCGGTGTAACGCCAGCCGGCCCTGTGGTGGTAATGTACGTGCCAGTAGTAAAGGCCACGGTGCCACCCGCAGTACCCGGCCCGGTACCCGCAGTGCCGGCAATCAGTGTCAAGCCGCGCGGCGTAACCGGACCGGTGGGGGGGGAGGAGTCGGCGACGCTACCACTCAGTGTAAGAAGTGCCGCCCCGTTGAACGAATTGCTCAGGTTGATATTGTTTCCGGCACATATTTCGATATTGCCGCTGGTGGTCGTAATGCCCGAGAGCGTGTTGAGAGCAGTCCTCAAGACGTTCACATCGTGACCGGCGCTCAATAAGACGTTGCCACCGGTATTAGGCGTGGCAACAACACCGGTCGTCGTAATTAGCGCGTTCACGTTGATGTCCCGGCCACAACACACCACCAGGTTTCCATTGGTGGCGGTGATCGCCGCGTTGATGTTCACGTCCCGGGCGGCGTTCAAGGTCAGCGTCGTCGCACCTTTCGCGCTCGCGGCTCCGTTCCACGTGATCGCCGCACCTACGGTGATATCACCGAATTCGCTTCCGCTCGCGCCGGTGTTCGTCGTAGTGATCGTGACGTCGGTGCCCAGTAGTCCGACGCCGCTGAGGATGGTCGTGATGTCGGATACAGCTATATTGGACGAGTTCGCGCCGGGAGTCGGTGAGAAGACGCCGCCGGTGTTCGTATCGTTAGACGTTGCCGCGGCCGTGATGGTCACGTCGGCAGGGTCGAGCAGCCAGGTGCCGTTTTGGCCGTGCGGCGCACCGGCGCTGAGCTTGATGCCCCCAACGTCCAGCCAATGGCCGGAGGTTTCGATCAGGCCACCGTCGCCGCCCTGCGCGCCGCCGCGCGCCGTGATGCTGCCGTAAGCGCGCGTCGAGTCGTTCGACCACAGCACGACGGTGCCGCCGCTGCCATTGGTGATGGCGTCAGCCGTAATCGTGGAGTCCGCGCTCATGTAAGTCGCGGAAGCATTCTGTACGGCAGGGTTGTTGCCCTGGAAGCCGCCGCCGACGAGTACGGTCCCGCCGCCGGCGTCGCCAGAGGCATTGATGTGCCCGCCGAACAGGCCCACGTGCTGGCCCGTAGCCGTGACGTTGCCGCCGGTTTGCCCTGCGCCCGTGCCGGAGGCATCCAAAGTGCCACTAATATTCACAGTGCCGCTTTGCATGCCGCCCAGCAGTTTGATCGTGCCATTGTGGTTCTCGACGGTCTGCGCCTGAATCACGCCGGTGTTGTTGACCACGCTCTGCAACAGGCTCCCCGCCGCCTGCGCGGTCAGCAGCACTTGGCCGCCGTCGGCCTGGATCAGGCTACCGTTCTGCACCAGCGCGTTCACCGCGCCCTCGTTCACCGTGACATTGAGCAGACTGTCCCCGGCCAGGTCGAGGGTGATGGCGTTGCCGGCGGCGAGCGCCACCGTGCCGAGTCTGGCCGAGATCACACCTTCGTTGCTGACGCTGGCACCCAACAAGGCAACATAACCGCCGTCGGCGTTGATGTTTCCCTGGTTGAGTATCGAACCGCCGCCCGCACCGGAAAATTTGTAGTTGCCGGCCATGAAATCACTGTCGGTGATGTTCAGTGTGGAGGCGACCAGTCCGCCCACATTGACCGACGCGCCCTTGCCGAACAGGATGCCGTTGGGGTTGACCAGGAACACCTTGCCGTTGGCCGTGAGGCTGCCCAGGATGCTGGAAGGATCGGAACCGATGACGCGGTTCAGCGCGACCGAACTGCTGCCCGGCTGCACAAACTGAGCCGACTCGCCAGCCTTGATGCCAAAGCTCTGCCAGTTGATCGCCACGTTGGGCGTGGTCTGGGTAATTGTCATGTTGCCGGACGTGCCGCCAATGGTGGCGCTGCCAGCCGACACGACGCCGCCTACAGGCTGGGCAAATACACTCGCCCCGCAGGCCATCATCAGGGAAACCGCCAGAATATTCAGCCCGAAGCGGGCATGGCCGCCAACGGCCGTGGTGCAGGACGACGCCCTTTTGCCGGCGCTGCGGGTGTTTTCGGAAACGGCCACAAAGGTGCCGGTCTGGTCGTTCCAGATGGAGCGGTGAATGAGGTTCATGGATAGCTTTCGCGTGTTCTTCGAAAATGCGGGTTCAGTCCGGGGTCATGGCAGGCAAACCTGCTTAAAAAAGGCTCAAAAATATTTGACAGCCTGAATCCAGAATCGGCCCGACTTGTCGGGCGCTGACTTGGCCGCTTCGTTGCCCAGCTTGTGGGCGTAAAACGCACGCACCAGAAAATTGTTGGCGGCCGACCAGTTCAGTCCCACGCCCGCGCCGCTCAGGGTTCTGCGGTTCGGCCCGGCTTGCGGCCAAGGGTTCTTGTTGATGGTCACGCTGCCGGTGTCGACAAAGCCGATCAATTGCACCTGCCCGGGAAGCTGGATGGGGGTGGGTAGCCGCAGGCGGGCTTCCAGCGTCAGCACATAGCCTTGGTCGGCATAGGCTTCGCCGGCGGGATAGGCGCGCACGCCGTACATGCCACCAAGCTCCATTTTTTCCGAAACGTCGAGGTTTTTCGAGGCGACCTGGCCGCTGAGACCGGCGTACAGCGACACGCTGTCGGTCACGCTTTGCAGCCGCATGGCGCTAAAGCCCAGCTTGGTGTAGTGGCCGTTGCTTTGGGCACGCGCCGCGTCCCAAGCCTGCATCGCGGGGGTCTGGATGTCGATATTGCCGGCAGTCCCGGTCAGCGAGTAGCTGCTCACCCCGCCGCCGCCAAGGCTGTCGCGGTGGTCGCCGCGCAGGCTTGCCATCAACACCTGGGCCTTCTTGTCAGCGACTGTCGAGATCGAGTCGATCCGGTCCTGGAAGGTCTTGGCGTCAAAGGCAAGACTGGCGTAGAGGTTTGTCTCGCGCGAACGGATCAAGGGGTAGCTGCCATAAACACTCACAATTTTTGCCGTGCCGTTGGCCTGCAGGCTTTCATATTCCCGGCCCAGCTCATAGCCCAGCCAGCTGTACGCCACGCCCGCCGTCGCCTTGCCGAACTGCATCTGGTAAGACGCCCGGGCATAGTTCAGGCCCGAGCCCGACGTCAGCACGCGCAGCGAGGCCACGTCGCCGCGCCCTGCCGCATTGTTCAGGTTCACCGTGGCGCCGAGGCGGTATTCGCCGGTGTAGCGGTTGCCGGCGTTGTCGGCATCGATGCTGCCGGTGACGCGCCGCCCGGGCGCGACGTCAACGATCAGGTCGGACGTGCCTAAGGACGCGCCGGGCGCCAAGGTCGAGGTGACGTTCACGCCGGGAATGTCCGACAGCAGCAGCAGCCGGCTTTCCAGCGGCGCAATCGCCACCGTGTCGCCGGGGTTGAGGCCGCCGAGCTGGCTCTGGACCAGATCGTTCGCCAAATTGCTCTGGTTGCGCACGGCGACCTGGCCGTACTGGCCTTCGATCACGGCAATCGTGACCGCGCCGTCCTTGATCTCCTGCGCGGGCAGGTAAGCCTGGGCCACGAAGTAGCCCGCGTTGCGATAACGCTGGGTGATTTTCAAGGCCATGGCGCGCAGGTCGCCCAGCGACAGTTCGCTGCCGGGCTTGAAGCCGGTCAGCGCCAGCAGTTCTGCTTCGGGATAGACGCGCGCGCCTGTCACTTGCAGGCGGTTGACGGTGATTTTTGCGGCGTCGGATGCTGGTGTGGCGGGGGAGGTAGCGGGCTCTATGCGCAGGGCGGGCGCTGCTTTTTGCGGCGTGGGCGCCGGCGGAATCTGCTGGATCTGGCTACCAGCGCTCGGGGGCTGCTGGGCAAACACGCCCTGGCTCAGGGCCAGAAGCGCAAACGGAACGAATTTATTGTTGAACACAAGTCGCCTTTCAAGAGAAAGAGTTGCCGAGCCGGATCCCGTCGTCTTGAGGCTGGCGGGCAAGAAAGAAACACCCGGTGATGCTTTATTGATAGTTTTATCAATTTCAGGGTACGGTTCAATTAGACACTAAAAGTCGTATTTTTTTACATTGATATGTAGGATGAAAGCTTGTATTCGGGAGCGGGAAAATCGTGACCGAACGTAACACGGCGCAGGCCCGGAGAGGGCCGGGAGGTCGGGTCTGGATGGGCATGTATCGGTAAGCCAGCGGATCTGAAAAGGCGGGAAGGGGTGTCCCGCCCTGAAGCTTCAGGGTCGCCGAAAACCAGGAAATTTATTGCCTTTTAGGCCATTTGCGCAAGCTGGACGGACGCAGGTAGCTATTGAATAAATAGCAAGAAGACAGAGCCCGATCTGCCGCTGATCAGGGCTTTGGAGGGCACGCAAGGCTGCGCGCCCCTTCTCCAGCGGGGACTTATTTGGCGTTTGGCCGGGACTGCGCGATCAGGGAGTCGGCCACTTGCAATGAGCGTTCGAGCGTTTTGGCCTGCGTGCCAGACGTGAAATAACGGCCATTGATGCCTAGGGCAGGCACGCCGTCGAGCGCATAGCCGTCCTGCAGTTGCGTGGCCTTGCGCACCTTGGTGCTGACTGAAAACGAGTTGTACATTTCAAGGAACTTCGCCTTGGGAATGCCCTGCTTGTCGGCCCAGGCGGTGATCTGGTCGGCTGTGTTGAGCTGCTGCTTTTCGACATGGATGGCGTAAAACACCTTCTTGTGCAGTTCGTCGATTTTTCCCAAGCCTTCCAGCACGTAATACAGGCGCTGCTGCGGCTCGAAGTCGGGGCGAAAGGCAATCGGCGAGCGGCGCACTGACACGTCCTTGGACTGTTTCTTGGCCCAGGCATCGAACATCGGCTCGAAGGAATTGCAGTGCGGGCAGTTGTACCAGAAGAATTCGACCACCTCGACTTTTCCGGCGGGCGCCTCGGTGGCGGCCGGCTTGTCCAGCGTGAGGTAGTCGGAGCCGCTTTGAAAGGCCCTGGCCTGGGCTTGCGCCAGCGTGGGAAGGGCGGAAATGCCGGTGGCCGCAGCCAGCGTGACGGCTGAAATTGAAAACGCGCGACGTTGCATTGAATTTTTCTCCTGATCAGTAGGTACGACTATTGGACACGGCAGGCCGGAAAAGTTCAGCCGGCGCCGGATTTAGCACTTAACGCTGCACCCGGACCAGTGCCGTTTCGATCGAACTGTTGTCCAGCCGGTCCTTGATGCGGTCGGCATCGTCCTTGCTGTCAAACGGACCGACGCGCACCCGGTACACGGTGCGGCCGGCCTGCTCACGTTCGGTGACCTTGGCCTGCATGCCGAGCAGCAGCAGCCGGGCGCGCTGCTGTTCGGCGTCTTCAGGCGTGCGGTAGGCGCCAGCCTGGATGAAGTAGTTGAAAGGGTCCGAAGTCCCCGAACTGACGGCCGGGCTTTCAGACCGGGCCTTGGCCAGGTCGCCCAGCGGGTCGGCGGACGGGGGACGGGCCGGTTTGGCCACGGCTGTGGGAGCAGGCGTCGGTGCCGCCGCCGGAGCGGCGGGCGCAACTGGCGTAGCGGGCGCCGTGGCGGTTTTTGGCGGTTTCACGACGCGTTCAGGTTTTTTGGGCTCTTCGGGCGCCAGCACTGGGTCTGGCACGTCGCTGGCGGTGGGTGGCTCGGCCGGCAGGCTCAGCTCGCCCGATGCGGACGGCGCTGCTGCGCGCGCAGGGTTCTTTCCGGCCAGCGGCGCGTTCGGATTCCAGTCCTTGTTCTTGCGGGCTTCGGCGGCGTCGCTTTCCGGCGTGCTCGACGGGCCTTTGTTCATGAAAGGCACCGGCACCTTGGTGATGTACACCGCCACCGTCAGCGCAATGCCCAGGCCGACCAGCGCGCCAATCACCAGACCCAGCAGGGTGCCACCGCGTTGCTTTTTCATACCGTATTCCCACGACTTGACCGTAACTTGCATATGAGTTGGATGCTTTTTAAAGGGTGAAGTTTTCAAGCCGATTACATCTTGCGCGGCGCGCTGACGCCCAGCACCGCGAGGCCATTGTGCAACACCTGCGCGGTGGCCGCGACCAGTGCCAGGCGCGCCAGTTTGACGGCTTCGTCATCGACCAGAATGCGCTCTGCGTCGTAGTAGCTGTGGTAGCAGGCGGCCAGTTCGCGCAGGTAAAACGCCACGTCGTGCGGCGCAAAACCGGCCGCCGCATGGCTGAGCATGTCGGTGTACTTGTTCAGCAGCAGCATCAGGGCCTGCGCCTGCGGGCTGTCCAGCGGCGACAGGTCCACTGCCTTGAGCGCGCTTTCATCGCCGCCCCAGGCCGTGAGAACCGAGCAGATGCGCGCATGCGCGTACTGCACGTAGTACACCGGGTTTTCATTGTTCTTGGCCAGGGCCAGGTCGATGTCGAAGATGTACTCGGTGTCGGGCTTGCGGCTGAGCAAGAAGAAGCGCACCGCGTCGGCGCTGGTCCACTCGATCAGGTCACGCAGCGTGACGTAGCTGCCGGCGCGCTTGGAAATCTTGACCTCCTCGCCGTTGCGCACCACGCGCACCATGGTGTGCAGCACATAGTCGGGGTAGCCGAGGGGAATGCCGGCGTTGGCCGCCTGCAGCCCGGCGCGCACCCGGGCGATGGTGCCGTGGTGGTCCATGCCCTGGATGTTGACGGCCTTGGTAAAGCCGCGCTCCCATTTGGCCAGGTGGTAGGCCACGTCGGGAACGAAGTAGGTGTAGGTGCCGTCGCTCTTTTTCATGACGCGGTCCTTGTCGTCTCCGTAGTCGGTCGATTTGAGCCAGAGCGCGCCGTCCTGCTCGTAGGTCTTGCCGGCGTCCTTCAGGCGCTGCACCGTCGATTCGACCCGGCCCTCGCTGTACAGGCTGGATTCGAGGTAGTAGTTGTCGAACCGGACAGAAAACGCCTGCAGGTCCAGGTCCTGCTCGTGGCGCAAATAAGCCACGGCGAACTGGCGGATGGCGTCCAGGTCGTCCACGTCGCCCGAGGCGGTGAATTCGCGGTCGTCCGACTTGACGGTCTTGCCGGTCAGGAAGTCGCTGGCAATGTCGGCGATGTATTCGCCGTTGTAGAACGCCTTGCTGGCCGGGTTGTCGGGGTCGGTGGGCCAGCAGTCGTCGCCCGGCTTGAAGCCCTTGGCCCGCAGCTGCGTGCTGTTCGCCAGCGTCTGGATCTGCACGCCGGCGTCGTTGTAGTAAAACTCGCGGTGCACCTGCGCGCCCTGCGTGGCGTACAGGTTGCAGATCGCATCGCCCAGCGCCGCCTGCCGGCCATGGCCGACATGCAGCGGGCCGGTCGGGTTGGCCGAGACGAACTCGACAATCATCTTGCGGCCATGCTCAAGCGGCTGACTGCCATACGCGCTGCCGGCCTGCAGCACCTCGCGAACGGTTTCCTGCTTGGCGGCGGGCTTGAGCCGAATGTTGATGAAGCCGGGGCCGGCGATTTCAACCGCATCAACCCAGCGCTCGAAGGCCGGCGACAGCAAGAGCAGGGCGCGCAGCGCTTCGGCCGTCTGCCGGGGGTTTTGTTTCAGGGGCTTGGCCAGCTGCATGGCAGCGGTGCAGGCGAAATCGCCATGCGCGGCGACTTTGGGCGACTCGAAGGCGGCTTTGTCGCCGGCGCCAGGAGCGAGTTGTTCCAAGGCGCCAGCCAAGGCGGAGAGCAGGTCTTTTTTAATCGAAAGCATCGCCGGATTTTACGGTCAAGCCCATTCGGCCCGAATTGGCGCGCGGCCCGGCGCAAACCCGGTCATCGAATCGGACGCCGTCTGCGTTATGGACTGGATTTCCGGCCGGAAATCACGTCCATTTCACCTATTGGAGCCACCATGAACCAACCGCTGTCCCTGATCGCCATTGCCTTTGCCCTGACGATGGGCTTGTCCGCCGGAGCCCGCGCCCAAAGCGCACCGGCCGCCCCGGCAAAAGCCGCATCGGCCGCGCCTGCGCCGGCCAAGGCCGCACCGGCAGCGGTGTCGCCTGCCGCCGCCACGGTGGCACCGCCGGCCAAGACCGCCCAGCAAAGCAAGATGGCGGCCTGCAACCAGGACGCCAGCGGCAAGAAGGGCGACGATCGAAAAGCTTTCATGAAGGAATGCCTGAGCGCCAAGACGGTGGCGCAGGGCACTCCCCAGCAGAGCAAGATGAAAACCTGCAATGCCGACGCCAAGGGCAAGACCGGCGACGAACGCAAGGCCTTCATGAAGACGTGCCTGGGCAGCTAAAAAGGCCAATAAGTCCTGACCCGCTTCCAGCTATTGAAAGCATAGCTGTAAAGGCATGCTTGGAAAGCGCTAGAGCCGTTTTTCGATGTGAATTTCGGCCTGTGCTGACGCCGCCAGTCCGCCGCTTCAGCCTTGCAGCAGGCATTCCCGCGCGGCCCGCTTGATCGCCTGTGTCAGGCACCCGGCAGCCAGCGGCTCGCGCGCCCAGTGCTGCCAGTACAGCACCACATCGACCGGCCGGTCGGGAACGACTTCCTGCAGCGGCGCCCGCCCGGCGCGGGCCCGCAGCAGCAGGTCGGGCACCATGCCCCAGCCCAGGCCGAGTTCCAGCGCCAGTTCGAACGCATCGACGGCAGGAACGAAGTGGCGCGGGTACAGCGCACCGTGCAAATTGAAATGCTGCGCCAGCCACGCGTCCTGCAGCGCGTCCTTGCGGTTGAAGATCACCGCCGGGCTGCGCAGCAGGCGGTGCGGCAGCGCGCCGGCCCATTCGGCCAGCAGCGAAGGCGCGGCCACGCAGCGGTAGCGCATGATGCCCAGCGGCTCGGCCACGCAGCCGCGCATGGCGCGTGCCAGCGTGGTGACGCAGCCGGTCACGTCGCCGCTGGCCAGGGCGTCGTGCGTGTGGTCCTGGTCATCGACCACCACGTCGAGCAGCAGGCGGTGCTGCTGCAGCGCCGGCGCCACACCCGGCAAGAACCAGCTGGCCAGCGAATCGGCATTGACCGCCACGCTCAGGCTCTGCATGCCCGCCGCCGCGCCGGCATCGGCGCCCGGCAGGCCGGCGATCAGGTCGGCCTCCATCAGACGCAGCTGCCGGACATGCCCGGCCAGCGCCTGGCCGGCCGGCGTCGCCCGGACCTGCTTGCCGCGCACCAGCAGGCGCTGGCCGAGCGCGGCTTCGAGCGACTTGATGCGCAGCGACACCGCCGCCAGCGTCAGGCTCAGCGCCTTGGCGGCCGCGCCGAAACTGCCGCCTTCAATCACGGCGGCGAGGGCTTCAAGTTGCCGGGCATCGAGCATCTGTTTGCTTTAGTTTTTATTGAGTAAAGCCAATTTTAATTAAATCCATTTAATTTATCAGCCGGAATGGCGACACTGGCTGGTCGCCTGCACCTTTGGCATTCCCGCAACCCATTTCTGGCTTTGTTTCCTCATGAATATCCTGACCGCCCCGGCTTTCTTCGCTGGCCTGGCTTTGAGCCTGTCGCTCATCATGGCCATCGGCCCGCAAAACGCGCATGTCATGCGCATGGGCCTGCGGCGCGAGCACCTGTGGCTCACGGTGGCGATTTGCGTCGCCACCGATGTGGCGCTGATTGCCGTGGGCGTCGGCGGGCTGGCGCAGCTCGGCGGCTTGTCGGGCAAGGTGCTGGGCGCGTTGACGGGCGGCGGCGCCGTGCTGCTGTTTTTGTATGGCGCGCAGGCGATGCAGCGCTTGGTGCGGCCTGCCGCGCCGGCCGTGCCAGATGCGCGGGACGATGCCGAAACCGGCATGTCGCGCCGCCGGGCGGTCGGGCTGGCGCTGGCCATGTCCTGGCTCAATCCGCATGCCTGGCTTGATACCGCCGTGCTGATGGGCACTGCGTCGCTGGCCTACGCCCGGCCCGACAACGCCGTGTTCGGCCTGGGCGCGGCGGCTGGCTCGCTGCTGTGGTTCGTGGCCCTGGGCCTGGCCATGTGGAGCCTGGGCAGCCGGCTGAAGGCGCCGTGGGTCTGGCGCGCGCTGGACGGGCTGGTGGCGCTGATGATGTGGGGCACCGCGCTGTGGCTGGTGGCCGGGTTGTTCTAGGTTTTCAAGGTAAAAACGCTACTTTATTAATAGCTGCTTATGCAACACGGTCAAGCGCAAAAGGCTTGTTTGATGCATGAAATTGCTTTTCGGCGCGTCCTGTTGCCTCACTGCCGCCAGAATTCCGGCTGGCTATAGTGGTGCTTTAAAAAATCAATCCACAGCCGCACCCGCAGCGGCAGGTGCTTGCGCTGCGGAAACACGGCGTAAATGCCGTTGGCCGGGGCGGCAAAGTCTTCCAGCACCGCCACCAGCCGGCCGGCGGCAATTTCGGATTCGACTTCCCAGGTGCTGCGCCAGGCAATGCCGTAGCCGGCCAGGCACCAGTCGTGCAACACCTGCCCATCCGAGCAGTCGAGCGGACCGCCGGGCTTGAGGTGGATGATCTCGGTGTCGCCGTCATCAACCAGCGCATTGCGCGGAACGCGAAACGCCCAGCCGCGCGTCTGCGAGGCATCGCTCGACAGGCTCAGGCAGTCAAACCGCGCCAGGTCGCCCGGATGCAGCGGCGTGCCGTGCCGGCTCAGGAACTGCGGCGTGGCCACGCACAGCCGCCGGTTGTCGGCCAGGCGCACGCTGACCAGCATGGAATCGGGCATGTCGCCGACGCGCACCGCGCAGTCAAAGCCCTCGCCGGCCAGGTCCACCACGCGGTCGCTCAGGTTCAGCGTGATGGTCACGTCGGCATGCTGCTCGCGGAACCGGGCCACCAGCGGCGCCACATGGCGCCGGCCAAAACCGGCCGGCGCGGTGATGCGCAGGTGGCCGCTGGCCTTCACGCCACCGGCCGACACGCTGGCCTCGGCATTGGCCAGGTCAGCCAGCAGGCGCTGGCAGTCTTCCAGAAAGGCGCTGCCCTCGTGCGTCAGCGTGATGCGCCGGGTGGTGCGCACCAGCAGCTTGACGCCCAGGCGCTCTTCCAGCGCATCGAGCCGCCGGCCCATGATGGCCGGCGCCACGCCCTCGGCCAGCGCCGCCGCCGTGAGGCTGCCGCGCGCGACGACGGAAACAAAGGATTCGAGCTGCTTGAGTTTGGCCATGGACGCGAATTATGCGGCGCGGCGGCCAACCCTTCGTGCCATCGGCGATGCTGGCCTCAAGGCCTGGCCTGGGCCGCATGGAAAGCGGCGATCGACGCGAACCCCTTGGACCGGAAACCAGATTGCATCGCTTTAGGTCATGGATACATCGCATTTCAGGTCATTAATCTTTGCGCAAGGATCAAATAAAGTAGCGGCATGGAAAAAACCCGCCCCGCCATCGCCCAGCCCCTGCGCGCCGTGCTGTTCGACGCCTACGGCACGCTGTTTGACGTGTACAGCGTCGCTCTGCTGGCCGAGCAACTGTTTCCCGGTCGCGGCCAGGCGCTCAGCCTGATGTGGCGCGACAAGCAGATCGAATACACCCACCTGGTCAGCACCAGCAGCCATGGCGCGCACTACCGGCCCTTTTGGGAGCTGACCCGCGCGGCGCTGGTCTATGCTATTAAAAAAATAGTGCCTGATGCCCGCGCCGATAGCGCAAACGGCCGGTTTGATGCCCAAATCGAGCAGCTGATGAACCAGTACCGCTGCCTGACGGCTTTTCCTGAAAACCGCGAGGTGCTGCAGGCGCTTCAACGCCGGGGCGTGGTCACCGGCATCTTGTCGAACGGCGACCCGGCGATGCTGGCAGTCGCCGTCAAGTCGGCCGGGCTGGGCGGCCTGTTCGACCACGTCATCAGCACGGACGCCATCCGCAGGTACAAAACCCACCCTGACGCCTACGCGCTCGGCCTGCAAGCCACCGGCCTGCCGGCGCGGCAGATCGCCTTTGTCAGCAGCAACAGCTGGGACGCGCTGGCTGCCACCTGGTTCGGCTACCAGACGCTGTGGGTCAACCGCAGCCAGTTGCCGTTCGAGGAACTCGGCACCCAGCCGATCCACACCGGATGCAGCCTGCGCGACGTGCTGTCGCTGCCCTTTGGCGACGGCGCGCCCGCATGACGCTTTGGGACGTGCTGCTGATCGGTGTGGGTGGGTTCGCCGCCGGCGCGGTCAATGCCATGGCCGGCGGTGGAACGTTTTTCTCGTTTCCGGCGCTGCTCGCGGTCGGCTTGAGCCCGGTAGTGGCCAACGCCAGCAACTCGGTCGCGCTGTGGCCGGCCAGCCTGAGCGGCGCCTGGGCCTACCGGCGGGAACTGGCGCGCTACAAACGCTATTTGCTGCCCATGGGCATCGCCTCGTTCATCGGCGGGGCGGCGGGCGGACTGCTGCTGCTGCTGGCCGGCGATGCACGCTTTGCCGCCCTGATTCCGTGGCTGCTGGCCTTTGCCACCGGGCTGTTCGCCTTCAGCCCGCAACTCTCCAGCGCCTTGCGGCGGATGCGCCCGGCGACTGCCCAGCCCGCAGGCGGCGATCACGGCGCCGGCTCGCCCGTCGGCTGGCTTGTGCAGTTGTTGGTGTCGGTCTACGGCGGCTTTTTTGGCGCCGGCATGGGCATTTTGATGATGGCCAGCCTGGCGATTGGCGGGCATGAGGACGTGCAGCACATCAATGCGCTGAAAAACATTTTGTCGGCGGTGATCTACAGCGTCACCGTGATGACCTTCGTGGTCGCCGGCGCGGTCAGCTGGCCGCACACGCTGGTCATGCTGGTCACCGCCAGCCTGGGCGGCTACTGGGGCGCGCGCATGGCGCGCAAAATCCAGGGGCCGTGGCTGCGCCGCATGGTGATTGCCGTGGGCTGCGCGCTGACGGTTTATTATTTTTTCAAAGCGCTGGCTTGAGCGGGCCGCTGGCGCATCCGTATCCATTTCGCTTTTTTGTTTTTTTTTCAAAGGAATTTTCAAATGACCAACTCCACCGAACGCACCGCCTGTCACGGCCTGCAGGTCGCGACCGAACTCTACCGCTTCATCGAAGACAAGGTACTGCCCGGCACCGGCGTCGAGAGCAGCCCATTCTGGACCGGCTTTGACGCCATCGTCGCCGACCTGGCGCCGAAAAACATCGCCCTGCTGGCCGAGCGCGACCGCCTGCAGACCGAGCTGGACGCTTGGCACACCGCCCATCCCGGTCCCATCGCCGACATGTCCGCCTACCGCGCTTTTTTAGAGGGCATCGGCTACCTCGTGCCGCAGCCCGACACCGTCGCCATCACCACCGCCAATGTCGATGCCGAACTGGCCGTGCAGGCCGGCCCGCAACTGGTCGTGCCGATCCTGAACGCGCGTTACGCGCTGAATGCCGCCAATTCGCGCTGGGGTTCGCTGTATGACGCGCTGTATGGCACCGACGCCATTCCCGAAACTGACGGCGCTGAAAAAGGCAAGGGCTACAACCCGGTGCGCGGCGCCAAGGTGATTGCCTTCGCCCGCAAGCTGCTCGACCAGGCCGCGCCACTGGCCTCGGGTTCGCACAAGGATGCGACCGGCTACAGCATCGAGGGCGGCCAGCTGGTCATTTCCATGGAAAACGGCATGACCAGCCTGCAGGACCCGGCCGGTTTTGTCGGCTACCAGGGCGACGCTGCGGCCCCGTCGTCGGTGCTGCTGGTGCACAACGGCCTGCACATCGACATCATCATCAACCGCGCCACGACCATCGGCAAGACGGACTCGGCCGGTATCAGCGACCTGGTGATCGAGTCGGCCCTGTCGACCATCCTTGACCTGGAAGACTCGGTCGCCGTGGTCGATGCCGAAGACAAGGTGCTGGCCTACGGCAACTGGCTCGGCATTTTGCAAGGCACGCTGACCGAGGAAGTGAGCAAGGGCGGCAAAACCTTCACGCGCGGCCTGAACCCCGACCGCGACTACACGGGCGCCAACGGCCAGCCCGTCACGCTGCACGGCCGCTCGCTGATGTTCGTTCGCAATGTCGGCCATTTGATGACCAATCCGGCCATCCTGTACGCAGGCGGCAGGGAAATTCCCGAAGGCATTCTGGATGCGGTCATCACCACGACCATCGCCCTGCACGACTTCAAGCGCAAAGATCAGCCGGGTATCAAGAACTCGCGCACCGGCAGCGTCTACATCGTCAAGCCCAAGATGCACGGCCCGTTTGAGGTCGCCTTTGCCGCCGAACTGTTCGGCCGCGTGGAAAGCCTGCTCGGCCTGCCGGCCAACACGGTGAAGCTCGGCATCATGGACGAAGAGCGCCGCACCAGCGTCAACCTCAAGGCCTGCATTGCCGAAGCCGAAGCGCGCGTGGCCTTCATCAACACCGGTTTCCTGGACCGCACCGGCGACGAGATGCACACCGCCATGCAGGCCGGCCCGATGATCCGCAAGGGCGACATGAAGACCAGCGCCTGGATTGCCGCCTACGAGAAAAACAACGTGCTGACCGGCCTGAGCTGCGGCCTGCGCGGCAAGGCGCAAATCGGCAAGGGCATGTGGGCCATGCCCGACCTGATGGCCGCCATGCTGGAGCAGAAAATCGGCCACCCGAAAGCCGGCGCCAACACCGCCTGGGTGCCCAGCCCGACCGCCGCCACGCTGCACGCGCTGCATTACCACCAGATTCTGGTGTCGGATGTGCAAAAGGAACTCGAAAAGATCGACGTCAACGCTGAGCGCGACAACCTGCTCAACGGCCTGCTGACGATTCCTGTCGCCGTCAATCCAGGCTGGTCCGCCGCCGAAAAGCAGCAGGAACTCGACAACAACGCGCAGGGCATCCTGGGCTACGTGGTGCGCTGGATTGACCAGGGCGTGGGCTGCTCCAAGGTGCCCGACATCCACAACATCGCGCTGATGGAAGACCGCGCCACGCTGCGCATCAGCAGCCAGCACATGGCCAACTGGCTGCACCATGGCGTCGTGACCGAAGCGCAGATCACCGAAACCTTCGAGCGCATGGCCGCCGTGGTCGATGGCCAGAATGCGGGCGATGCGCTGTACAAGCCGATGGCCGGGCATTTTGATACGTCGGCTGCGTACAAGGCGGCTTGCGACCTGGTGTTCAAGGGCTTGGCCCAGCCTAGCGGTTACACCGAGCCGCTGCTGCATGCGTGGCGCTTGAAGGTGAAGGCGGGGACGGCTTGAGTTTAGTGGCGCGAGTTGCTATGGATTGAATAGCTGCTTGCGCCCGTCAGGTGTGCGCAAGAGGCCTATTTGGCTTGTAAAAAATAAAATGGCGCCTTTGGGCGCCGTTTTCGCTTTCCGGGTTGTCACAAGCTCAATCAGCCGTGCCCCGCGCATTTTCCAGCATGGCCCGGTCCCGCTCCAGCTCGGTCCGCAACTCGTCCTCGGACGGCACCAGCCACTGGTATTTGCTGGCAAACAGCTGTGCGTTATCGGCCAGCAGCGAATATTTGGCCACGGCGGCATTGCGCTCCGAACACAAAATCAGCCCCAGCGTCGGGTTGTCGCCTTCGCCGCGAAACTGTTCCTCGAACACCCGCACGTACATGTCCATCTGGCCCACGTCCTGATGCGCCAGCTTGCCGACCTTCAGGTCTATCAACACAAAGCACTTGAGCAGGTAGTTGTAAAACACCAGGTCCACGAAACAGTCTTCGCCCTCGACCCGCAGGTGCTTCTGGCGGGCGACAAACGCAAAGCCCTTGCCCAGTTCCATGAGAAATTTTTGCAGCTGGTCCAGCAGCCCTTGCTCCAGGTCCAGCTCATACAGGCCGGCATCGGGCTGCGCGCCGAGGAACTCCAGCACATAAGGATCGCGGATGAAATCGCGCGGATCGGCCGGGGCGTCGCGGCTGATCAGCGCGCTAGCCTCGGCATGAACGCCGGCCTTGTTCTGGCTGCCCAGCAGCCGCTCGTAAAACAAGGTGCTGATCTGGCGGTCCAGCGCCCGCACGCTCCAGCCCTGGGCGGCGACTTCGCTGGCGTACCAGGTGCGGGCCGGCACACTCTCCACCCGCAGCAATTGGCGAAAGTGCGACCAGCTCAAACGCCCCAAACCGGATTGGTCACACACTGTGTGACTTATTGGATAGGCGAGATAGAACTGCCGAAACAGCTTGAGGTTGGTGCTTGAAAAGCCCTTGCCATACTCGGCACGGCTTTCGCCTCCTTGTTCGCCCTCAACAACCAGGCGCCCGATCTCCCAGTAGGCCTGCACCATCACATGGTTCACCGCGCGCCGCACGCCTGTATCCGCTTTCACCTTGCTTGGCGGCGCCGAGGTGCTGCAGGCCCAGCCCGCACGGTCATGGACTGGATTCCGCTGGTCCGGCGCGGCTTGCCGGCCGCATCGGTCGAGGCCATCAGCCGCCTAACCCGCACCGCCCAGTCCGAGCTGGCGCACGCGCTGGCTATTCCCGAGCGCACGCTGGCCAGGCGCAAGCGCGAGGGCCTGTTGTCGGCCGAAGAGTCGGCCAAGTTCGTCCGGTTTGCCCGCGTGGTGGAGCGCGCCGAAGAAGTATTCGAGGACGGCCCGCCCGCCCTGGCCTGGCTGAAAACGGGAAATCCGGCGCTGGGCGACGTGACGCCGCTGCCGCTGCTGGATGTAAAAATAGCGCCGTCAGGCGCCGTTTTCGTTTTCCGGCCCGCGATAAAAGAGGCGTTGCCCGCCTGCGTTCATGCGGCGCGCGCCCAGTTCTCAATCACCAGTCCGGGGTAGCTGCTGAAATCAGCTTCGTTGTGGGTGACAAGGGTGACGCCGACGCTCAGGGCGTGGGCGGCAATCAGGCGGTCCATGGCGTCCCGGCGGCGGTCGCGCACGGCGGCGGCCAGCACGCCATAACTTTGAGCTGCGCGTTCATCAAAGGGCAGCACCGGCACGCGTGCAATAAAGCGTTGCAAGGCTTGGTCGGCTGCCTCGCGGTCTTCCTCGGGGCAGCGTTCGATGCCATGCCGAAGTTCGGCATAGGTCACGACCGACATCAAAACGTCGCCCAAAGGCGTGGTTTTGAAGCGCTCCAGCACTTGCGGCGGATGCGCCTTGAGCACGTAAATGCAGATATTGGTATCGAGCAGGAAACGCATGGCTTAGTCTTGCGCTTTGTGGGCGCCTGCGCTGCCAAATCCGCTCCAGTCGCGCTCCTGCTCATCATGGAATTCACGGCCTCCAGCCATGAAACTTGGGGGGAAAGCGGCCAGAATTTCCGTCAGGTCCCCAATGGTTTCCTGCGCCACCCGCCGCAGCACCAGCGTGTTGCCGACACGCTCGACTTCAACGTCTTGCGCCGCGTCAACGAAGCCCAACTCCTTGGGAATACGCACGGCCAGCGAATTGCCGCTTTTGAAGACTCGGGTCCGCATGGGTGCCTCCTTGAAAAATTCAAAGTATATACACGATATACATTGCGCGCTGCTTGCCAGTGCGCCGGCCAGGTTAATACCCAGCCCGGCTTGACCCAAAAGCTTGACAAAAAACATGGAACCTCAAAAACAGGCAATGGGAGGATTTGGAGCTTTTTTTTGCTTGACTTTTACTATGAATTCAATAGCTGCTTGCGCTTGCTGGATATGCGCTGGAAGCCTATTTGGCAATATAAACCTTAAACGGCACCTTCGGGTGCCGTTTTTGCGTTCCGTCCGCCGTTTGCACACCTGGTTCACGCGCCACCGTCAGGCGTCTGTTCATCCCTACACCTGAACGTTTGCATATGCCGGGCGTAAAATTCACATCCTGAGATGACTTGACGTTCCCGACAGCGTTTTCCTGGCGCGCCCTTCAGTTTGGCGACAGGCCCATCCCCTATATTGCCAGGTCAGCTCAACCACCCGAAAGCAAGAGGATAAAAATGACAGACAAGAAATCAAGAATCATCTACACGCTCACCGACGAGGCGCCGCTGCTGGCGACCTGGTCTTTTCTGCCCGTCGTGCGCACCTTCACGGCGCCGGCCGGCATTGAAGTCGCCGAGAGCGACATCTCGGTCGCAGCGCGGATTCTGGCCGAATTCCCCGAATTCCTGACCGAGGCGCAGCGCGTGCCCAACACGCTGGCCGAACTGGCCCAGCTGACGCAGGACCCCGACACCAACATCATCAAGCTGCCCAACGTCAGCGCCTCGGTCGGCCAGTTGGTGACTGCCATCAAGGAACTGCAGTCCAAGGGCTTCAACATTCCCGACTTCCCCGAAAGCCCCAAGACCGACGCCGAAAAGGACATCCGCGCGCGTTATGCCCGTTGCATCGGCAGCGCCGTCAACCCGGTGCTGCGCGAAGGCAACTCGGACCGCCGCGCGCCGAAAGCCGTCAAGGAATACGCGCGCAAGAACCCGCACGCGATGGCCGAGTGGAGCCAGGCGTCGCGCTCGCATGTCTCGCACATGCACCACGGCGACTTCTACCACGGCGAAAAGTCGCTGACACTTAGCAAGGCCCGCGACGTGAAGATGGAACTGAGCACGAAAAGCGGCAAGACCCTGGTGCTCAAGCCCAAGGTGTCGCTGCTGGCCGGCGAGATCATCGATTCCATGTTCATGAGCAAGAAAGAGCTGGTCGAGTTCTACGAGAAGGAAATCGACGACGCCTACAAGACCGGCGTGATGTTCTCGCTGCACGTCAAGGCGACGATGATGAAGGTCTCGCACCCCATCGTGTTCGGCCACTGCGTGAAGATTTTCTACAAGGACGCGTTTGCCAAGCACGGCGCGCTGTTTGATGAAATCGGCGTGAACGTGAACAACGGCATGGCCAGCCTGTACGAGAAGATCGCCACGCTGCCGCAAAGCACGCAGGACGAGGTCAAGCGCGATCTGCACGCCTGCCACGAGCACCGCCCCGAGCTGGCCATGGTCGATTCGGCCAAGGGCATCACCAATTTCCACTCGCCCAACGACATCATCGTCGATGCGTCCATGCCCGCGATGATCCGCAACGGCGGCAAGATGTGGGGCGCCGACGGCCGCCTGAAGGACGTGAAGGCCGTGATGCCCGAATCGACCTTTGCCCGCATCTACCAGGAGATCATCAACTTTTGCAAGTGGCACGGCAACTTCGACCCCAAGACCATGGGCACCGTGCCCAACGTCGGCCTGATGGCCCAGCAGGCCGAGGAATACGGCTCGCACGACAAGACTTTCGAGATTGCCGAGGGCGGCGTGGCCAACATCGTGGACATCGCCACCGGCGAAGTGCTGCTGAGCCAAAACGTCGAAGCCGGCGACATCTGGCGCATGTGCCAGGTCAAGGACGCGCCGATTCGCGACTGGGTCAAGCTGGCCGTGACGCGCGCGCGCAACTCGGGCATGCCGGCCGTGTTCTGGCTCGACCCCTACCGCCCGCATGAAAACGAGTTGATCAAGAAGGTCAAGCTCTACCTGAAAGATCACGACACCAGCGGCCTGGACATCCAGATCATGAGCCAGGTGCGCGCCATGCGCTTCACGCTGGAGCGCGTGGCGCGCGGCCTGGACACCATCTCGGTGACCGGCAACATCCTGCGCGACTACCTGACCGACCTGTTCCCCATCATGGAGCTCGGCACCTCGGCCAAGATGCTGTCCATCGTGCCGCTGATGGCTGGCGGTGGCATGTACGAAACCGGCGCTGGCGGCTCGGCGCCCAAGCATGTGCAGCAGCTGGTGGAAGAAAACCACCTGCGCTGGGACTCGCTGGGCGAGTTCCTGGCGCTGGCCGTGTCGCTCGAAGACCTGGGCCTGAAGACCGGCAACGCCAGGGCCAGCCTGCTGGCCAAAACGCTGGACACCGCCACCGGCAAGCTGCTGGACAACAGCAAAGGCCCCTCGACCCGTACCGGCGAACTCGACAACCGGGGCAGCCATTTCTACCTCGCGATGTACTGGGCGCAGGCGCTGGCCGAGCAGACCGAAGACGCCGCGCTGCAGGCGCAGTTCGCGCCGCTGGCCAAAACCCTGGCCGAGAGCGAGGCGCAAATCGTCGCCGAGCTGAAAGAAGTGCAGGGCAAGCCGGCCGACATCGGCGGCTACTACCTGCTGGATGCGGAAAAGGTCAAGGCTGTGATGCGCCCGAGCGCGACCTTCAATGCCGCGCTGAGCGCGGTGCCAGGCTAAAAGCCGTAGGCTGGCCCAAAGGCCGGTCTTTCAGGGCCGCATGCCGTTGCAAGAAGGCATGCGGCTTTTTCGCGCCGGTCTCGAAATGCTATTAATTAAATAGCTGCTTGCGCATGTGGGATATGCGCAAAAGGCACTTTTTACCCTTAAAAACTACCCGCCATGGCCTGCGGGCGCGGTTTTTCTATGGACAATAGCGTTTTGCAACAGGAGCCCAGACCCGGGAAGGCTTTCGAGTCCAGGGCGCTGCAGCCTTTTCCCCGGTCCGCGCCTGCGGGCAGCCCGTGCCGCCCGGCACGGGTTTTCCTGCAAGCCCCCATCCCTTCATTTCATGTTCGGCCCCCGGCCGACGCCATCAGGAGCCTTGATGACCGACCCGACCCCTTCCTTTTTCAAACGCGTTTCGCTCGCCTTTGGCAGCTTTTTCAGCACCCTGTCCAACCCCGGCTATGCCGCCCGCGTGCAGGACTTGCGCGAGCATGGGGAAACGCCGGCAGCGCCTGCGCCTGCCGCCGTGCCGGTGCCCGTCGCTCCGGCCGCGTTCAAGGATGCCACGCCCGATGCGGCGCTGCAGCTGCTGGCCCTGCTGCAGCGCGAGGCGCGCCTGATCGACTTCGTGCAGGAAGACCTGAGCGGCTACACCGACGCCGAGATCGGCGGCCCGGCGCGGCTGGTGCATGAGGGCTGCGCCCGCGTGCTACGCGAGCATTTCACGCTGGCGCCGGTTCGGCCCGAAGCCGAGGGCAGCCGCATCACGCTGCAGGGCGGCTTTGACGCCCGGGCCGTCCGCCTGACCGGCAACGTGGTCGGCCAGGCGCCGTTCCATGGCGCCCTGAGCCATCGGGGCTGGCGCGCCACCGACACCCGGCTGCCGCGTCTGGCCGCCGGCCACGACGCCAGCGTGCTGGCCCAGGCCGAGGTGGAACTGTGAACGCCGCCAAGGCCGCCGACGCGCCAGGCACGGCCGCCGAGCCGCAATTTTCCATCGGCATCGACCTGGGGACCACGCATTGCGCGCTGGCATATGTTGACATTGGCGCCAGCGATGGCGAAAAGACCAGCTATGGCGTGCTTGACATTCCGCAGCTGACCGCGCCCGGCAGCGTCGGCAACCTGCCGCTGCTGCCGTCGTTCCTGTACCTGCCGCATGAAAGCGAACTGGCCGCCGATGACCTGGCGCTGCCGTGGACCGGCGAGCAAAGCTTCGCCGTCGGCGAGATGGCGCGCTCGCGCGGCGCGCAGACGCCGATCCGCCTGGTGTCCAGCGCCAAAAGCTGGCTCTGCCACCCCGGCGTGGACCGGCGCGCGGCGATTTTGCCGAACGACGCGCCGCCCGAAGTGGCGCGCGTCTCGCCACTCGAAGCCTCGACCCGCTACCTGGCGCATTTGCGTCAGGCCTGGGACCATGCGCATCCCGAAGCACCGTTTGACCAGCAAGACGTGACCATCACGATTCCTGCGTCGTTCGACCCGGCTGCGCGCGAACTGACCGCCGAGGCCGCGCGCGCCGCCGGTTATCAATCCTTGACGCTTCTCGAAGAGCCGCAGGCCGCGCTTTACCACTGGATTCAGGGCAGCGCCGGCCAGTGGCGCAAGGACGTCAAGCCGGGCGAGATCATCCTGGTCATCGACGTCGGCGGCGGCACCAGCGACTTTTCGCTGATCGCGGTGCTGGAACGCGAAGGCAACCTGGAACTGCACCGCGTCGCCGTGGGTGACCATATTCTGCTCGGCGGTGACAACATGGACCTGATGCTGGCGCACGTCGTGGCGCGCAAGCTGGCCGCCGAGGGCAAGCAGCTCGACCCGTGGCAGATGCGCGCACTGACCTATGCCTGCCGCAGCGCCAAGGAAAGCCTGCTGGGCGATGCAACGCTCGAAGTACAGCCCATCGTCGTTCCCAGCCGGGGCGCCAAGCTGATTGGCGGCTCGGTGCGCACCGAGCTGACCCAGGCCGAGGTGCGCGGCGCGCTGCTCGAAGGCTTTTTCCCCGAGGTGGATGCTGCCGCCCGGCCGGTGAACCGCGCGCGCGGCGGCCTCACGCAACTCGGCCTGCCGTATGCGCAGGACGCCGGCGTGACGCGTCATCTGGCCGCCTTGCTGGGCCGCCAGGCCGGCGCCACGGCCGAGCTGGAAGGCTTTGCCGGCCAGACCGATGCGGCCGCTAGCTTTTTGCATCCGACGGCGGTGCTGTTCAACGGCGGCGTCTTCAAATCCAGCATCCTGATCGAGCGCACGCTGGACACGCTCAACGGCTGGCTGGCGGCCGAGCAGGCCGCGCCGGCGCGCGCGCTCGCTGGCGCCGACATGGACCTGGCGGTGGCGCGCGGCGCCGCGTATTACGGCTATGTGCGGCGCGGCCAGGGCGTGCGGATTCGCGGCGGCACGGCGCGCGCTTATTACGTCGCGGTCGAGTCGGCGATGCCGGCGATTCCGGGCTTCGAGCCGCCCATCCAGGCGCTGTGCATTGCGCCCTTCGGCATGGAGGAAGGCATCGAGGCCGAGCTGCAGACGCAGGAATTCGGCCTGGTTGTCGGCGAGCCGATGCACCTGCGCTTTTTCGGCTCGTCGGTGCGGCGCCAGGACGCGCTGGGCGTCTTGCTCGACTTTTGGCAGCCCGAAGAACTGCAGGAACTCGGCGAAATCCAGGCGACCCTGCTCGCCGAAGGCCGGCCCGCCGGCGAGATCGTGCAGGTCAGGCTGCGCGCCGTAGCCACCGACACCGGCACGCTGGCGCTGACGGCCGTGGCCACGCAGGGCGGCGAGCACTGGAAGGTGGAGTTCGATGTGCGCGGCGGCGGGCAGGAGGGCTAAATCTCCCCGGGGTTGCTCCTTCCCGCCTTTGGGGGAAGGCCGGGATGGGGGCTTTCAGCGGTCGTGCATGCCTGCAATTCAGCAGGGACGGGTGCAGGCAGCTACGAAATAAATAGCGGTTTTCGAGCCAGCTCCGCCAGCCCCCATCCCAACCTTCCCCCAGCGGGGGAAGGAGTTATGCGCAGATGGGGCGAGCTGAGTATTGACAAACACAACCTGAAGATTGAATTGAAGCGCCCCACCTGATGAACCACTACATCGTCGGAATCGACCTCGGCACCACCCACACGGTTGTCGCCTATGCGCCGGTCGCGGCAGGGCAGGGCGAGGCGGCCGAAATCAGCGTGTTCGACATCGAGCAACTGGTTGCACCGGGCGAAGTGGCCGCCTTGCCGCTGCTGCCCTCGGTGCGCTTTCACCCTGCCGAAGGCGAACTGGCGCCTAGCGCGCTGCAATTGCCGTGGCCCGCCGAAAGCGGCAACGCCAACCAGCCGCCGGTGGTCATCGGCGAACTCGCGCGCCGGCTGGGCGCGCAGGTGCCGGGCCGGCTGGTGGTCAGCGCCAAGAGCTGGCTGTCGCATGCGGCGGTGGACCGGCTGGCGCCCATCCTGCCCTGGGGCGCGCCCGACGATGTGCCGAAAATCTCGCCGGTCCAGGCCAGCGCCAGCTACCTGCGCCATGTGCGTTCGGCCTGGAATGCGCGCTTTCCGGACAGCCTGCTCGAACGGCAGGAAATCAGGCTGACCGTGCCGGCATCCTTCGACGAAGGCGCCCGCGCACTGACCCTTGACGCCGCCCGGCTGGCTGGGTTGCCTGCTCTTCGCTTGCTCGAAGAACCGCAGGCGGCGTTCCACGACTGGCTGCTGCGCCACCAGGGCCGGCTGGCCGGGGAACTGGCGCAGACCCGGCGCGTGCTGGTCTGCGATGTCGGCGGCGGCACCACCGACCTCAGCCTGATTGACGTGGAACTGGATGGCTCCAGTGGCCAGCCCCGGTTGACGCGCATCGGCGTGGGCAACCATTTGATGCTGGGCGGCGACAACATGGACCTGGCGCTGGCGCATGCCGTGGAAGCGCGCATGGGCGGCTCGTCGGGCGCGCCGCTGTCGGCCAGCCGGCTGGCGCAGCTGATGGACCGCTGCCGCGCCGCCAAGGAAGTGTTGCTCGCCCATGACGCGCCCGAACAGGCGCCCGTCACGCTGCTGGGCGGTGGCGCCAAACTGATTGGCGGCAGCCGCACGGTGATGCTCAAGCGCGAAGAGGTCGAGCGCCTGATCGTGGACGGTTTTTTTCCGCAGGTCGGGCTGGACGCGCAGCCGGTGCAGGCGCGCGGCGGCATTGTCGCCTTTGGCTTGCCGTATGCGCGCGACGCGGCCATTACCCGCCACATCGCCGCCTTCCTGCGCCAGCACGGCCCGGACTTGCCCGATACGCTGCTGCTCAATGGCGGCGTGTTCCGCGCCGATGCGCTGGCGCGGCGGCTGGCCGAGACGCTGGGCGACTGGCGCGGCGCGCCGCTGCGCCTGCTGCACAACGACAACCCCGACGTGGCGGTGGCACGCGGCGCGGTCGCCCATGCGCTGGCGCAGCGTGGCCTGGCGCCGCGCATCGGCGGTGGTTCGGCGCGCAGCTACTTTTTGCGGCTTGACGACGCGAAAGCGACGGGCCAGCAGGCCGGCAAGGCGCGCGGCATCTGCATCCTGCCGCGCGGCAGCGAGCCCGGGCACGAGGCGCTGCTGGCCGGCCGCAGCTTCGCCCTGCGCGTCGGCCAGCCGGTGCGCTTTCAGCTGTTCAGCGCCGTGGCCGAAGGCGCCGGCCAGGCGCCGCCTCAAGCCGGCGAGCTGGTCACGCTCGACGAGGCCGCGCTGGAGCGCCTGCCGCCCATCGTCATGGTGCTGCCCGCCGGCCCGGGCGCCGCCGCCGCCAGCGGCCCGCCGGCGCGGCAGGACATTGCCGTGCAGTTGGCCGTGGTGCTGACCGACGTCGGCACGCTGGAGCTGCACTGCGTGGCCCAGTCCGACGCGCGCCAGCGCTGGCTGCTGGCGTTCGACCTGCGCCAGCCGCAAGGCGATGCCGAAGGCCCTGACGCGCCAGACCGCCGGCTGGCTGCGCGCATGGTGGAGGCCATCGGCCAGATCGACCGCATCTTCGGCACGAACAAGCAGCAGGTCAGCCCGAAAGAGGTCACGCAGTTGCGCGCGCAGCTCGAACGCCTGCTCGGCGACCGCGCGCAATGGACAACGCCGGTGCTGCGCCAGCTGTTCGACGCCCTGTGGCAGCGCGAACGCGGCCGGCGCCGCAGCGCTGGTCATGAGCGCGTCTGGCTGAACCTGGCAGGCTACGGCCTGCGCCCCGGCTTTGGCGACCCGCTCGACGCCTGGCGGGTGCAGCAACTCTGGATGCTGCTGCCGCTGGGCGTGCAGCATCCGAATGACCGGCAGGTGGGCGCCGAATGGTGGACGCTGTGGCGGCGCGTGGCAGGGGGGCTGGACACCGCCGGGCAGCTGCGCCTGTTGGATGACTTTGCCTTCAACCTGCAGATCAGCGAAGACGGCGCGGACGGCCTGGAAGGCGCCAGGCCGGTCAGCGGCAGCCAGGGCGACATGCTGCGCCTAGGCGCATCGCTGGAACGGATTCCGTCGGCTTACAAGGCCGAGGTCGGCGAATGGCTGCTGGGGCGGATCAATAAATCCGCCGCGCCGCCGGCCCGGCAGCGCGCAGGCCACGACGGCAGCGCCGACGACAGCCTGTGCCTGTGGGCGCTGGGCCGCATCGGCGCGCGCGAGCCTTTTCATGGCAGTCCGCATGACGTGGTGCCGGCAGCGACTGCCTCGGCCTGGATTGACGCCTTGCTGGCGCTCGACTGGAAGCGCCTGGAGGCCGCCGCCTTTGCCGCCGTCAACCTGGCGCGCGTGACCAACGACCGGGCCCGGGACCTGCCGCCGGCGCTGCGCGAGCAGGTGCTGGCGCGGCTCAGGGCGGTTCAGGCGCCCGCGCCGTGGCTGGCGATGGTGGCAAAGAAGGTCGAACTCGACGAAGCCACCAAGCGCCGCATGCTCGGCGAATCGCTGCCGCCGGGGCTGAAATTGATGGCGTGATGCCGGCGTAGGATTTCCAGGGAAAGCGACCGGGCAAGCCCGTTTTGCCCTCCTGTTTTGTATAAAATGGGATACAGTAAGACCGTGATGCAGCTTGAGAAAACCGACGAGTTCGAGGTGTGGTTCGAATCCTTGTCCGACCGTCAGGTCAGGGCAAGGATTCAGGTGCGCATTGACCGCCTGCAGGACGGCAGCCCCGGTGACGTGGCACCCGTGGGCGCCGGGGTGAGCGAGTTGCGGCTGCACTTTGGCAGCGGCTGGCGCTTGTACTACACCGAGCGCGGCGGCGCTTTGGTGATTTTGCTGGCCGGCGGTCCCAAGAGCAGCCAGGCAAAGGACATTCAGACAGCGCTGCAACTGGCGCAAAACCTTTAGGAGTCCATCATGGAAACCAAGACAAAAACCACCCCTTACGACAGTGCCGAGTACCTCAAGACCGAGGAAGACATTGCCGCCTACTTTGCGGCCTGTCTGGAAGAGGCGGGCGACGATGCCGCCTTTCTTGCCACGGCCCTGGGAACCATTGCCCGCGCGCGTGGCATGACGCAACTGGCCAAGGACACCGGCCTGGGGCGCGAGAGCCTGTATAAAGCGCTGTCAGGACAGGGCAACCCCAGCTTTGCCACCATTTTGAAGGTGATGAATGCCCTGGGTCTGCGGCTGGCAGCGCAGCCCATGCCGCGGCAAGGCTGAACAAGTCGCGCTCAGTGCAGCAAGCCGGCTGCGCGGTATCTTTTTCGGCACCCGCATGGCGGGCAATGTTGCAATATAAGGTCCTGTAGCCGTGTCCCAGCTACCGCTTTCCCCGCTTAACCGACCGGCCGCATGCCATGGACCAGCAGCAATTCGTTCGGACCTTCCCAGCCCCCATCAGGCAGCTGGAAGACCTCCAGCTGCTCCTCCATGTCTTCCCATGCGAGTTCGCGGGCTTCCGGGTTCAGATGGCCCAGGATCTGCAGGATGGGCGACGCCGAGGTGCGCACGAAGTGCAAATAATCGCGCGCCGAAGGCAGCTGGAACGGCGCGTAGATTCGCTCCGTGGCCACATCGGTGAATCCGGCCTGGCTGAAATAGTCTTGCAGCAGTCCCGGCTTGCCCAGGCTCAGCAGCCCGCCCGGCGCAAACGGATCGCGTGGCCCCAGGCCCGCATGCCGGCACGCGGTGGTCATCAGGATGCCGATGCACGGGTTGCGCTGCGGCTCCGAAAAGACCAGCACGGCGGCATGCCCGCCCGGCCGCAATACCCGGTGCATCTGCCGCAGCGCGCGCAACGGGTCGGGGCAGAGCATCAGGCCGAGCCGGCACAAGGCCGCGTCAAAACCGGTTTCGTCGAGCGCCAGGTCCTCGGCGTCGCTGACCCGCGTCTGCACCTGCGCCAGCCCGGCTTGATGCGCATTCTTGCTAGCGAACTGCAAAATAGCCGGGGAAATGTCGGTGGCCAGCACCCGGCCGCTGTCTCCCACCCGGTGGGCAATGTCCAGCGTCTGGTCGCCCGCGCCGGCGGCAATGTCGAGCACGCGCATGCCCGGGCCGATCCGCGCCGCATCGAGCAGCGCCGCCGTGGGGGCGGCAAGCCAGTCGTGGATCGCCGGCGTCTGGTGGTTCCAGCCGCTGGCCGACTCGTCCCACGCCTGGCGGACGGCATCCTTGAATTGTTCGGGACTGGCTGGCGTCATGCGGATCTCCTGCGGGTGGATTGCGGTCCCGCCAGTCTGCTACCAAAGCGCAGCCCGTGCAAGCAGCCCAACCCCCGCGTGTACGCTGGCGGCGCGCCGATAATCATCATCGTGTCAGCAGCCTGCCCGCCGACCCAGAAAGACCCGATGCCCCTGAAGACCCATCCCCTGCAACATGCCTGCTGAACCGCCATTGCCGGACGGTTTCCTGTCGCTGCAATATGCCCGGCCTTTCGTGCTCGATGACGGCGCGTCCCGGTCGCTGCATTTCACGCTGGGCGAGCTGCAAAGCCGCATGCGCCTGGACAGCCCCTGCGCTCTGGAGGTCGACTACACCCGCACCATGATGGGTTTTTTGCTGTTCAACCCGGCCCCCGCGCACATCGGCATGATTGGCCTGGGCGGCGGCTCGATCGCCAGGTTCTGCCACCGTTTCCTGCCCGCCAGCCGCATGACGGTGCTGGAGATCAACCCGCATGTGATCGCGCTGCGCGGCGACTTCCAGGTGCCGCCTGACGACGAGCGCTTTAAGGTCGTGGCGGCCGACGGCGCGCTGTATTTGCAGTCCCAGGCGCCATGCTATGCGGTGCTGCTGGTCGATGGCTTTGACCTCGACGGCCAGCCCGCCGCGCTGTGCAGCCAGCGCTTCTACGACGACTGCCTGGCGGCGTTGCCGGACGGCGGCGTGCTGGCGGTCAACCTGCATTACGACCATCCCGACTACCCGCTGCTGTTCGAACGCATCCGCCGCAGCTTTGGCGGCAACGCGGTCGAGATCGTGACGCTGGAAAAGAGCAACTCCGTCGTCTTTGCCCGCAAAGGCGCGCCGATTTCCCCGCAGGCCCTGAACTTGGCGGGCAGCTTGGCGGGGCTCGATGCCCAGGCGCGGGCGACCTTGAAGCCTGAACTGGCGCGCATGCTCTGGCAGATGAAAAACCTCGACACCGGCGACGACCGCTGAAAGCCGTGCTTTCGCCAGCGGGCAGGGCGGGGCCGGGTGTAGGAAGCCTGCAAGCGGCGTTTGCGGCCTTGTCTGACGCTCTGGCCGCAGACCGGCGCGCACACTGGGGCAGCAGCGCGCCCAAGCGCGCTTTTTCAACCGAAAAGAGATATCCATGACTGAAAAAACCGCATCCGTTCATTGGCAAGGCCAAGGCAAAAAGGGCCAGGGTCAGATCAGCACCGAAACCAGCGCGCTCAAGGCCTACCCCTACGGCTTTGGCAGTCGTTTCGAGGACGACCGGCGCGGCACGAATCCCGAGGAACTGCTGGGCGCCGCGCATGCGGCCTGCTTCACCATGGCGTTTTCGTTTGCCTGCGAAAAGGCCGGCTTTGCCACCGAACTGGTCGACACCGAGGCCAAGGTGCGACTGGTGACGCAGGGCGACGGGTTTGTGATCGACCGCATCGCGCTGACGCTGTCCGCCGTGGTCCCCGGCATCACCGAAGCGCAGTTCCAGGAAATCGCCGAGGGTGCCAAGAAGGATTGTCCGTTGTCCAAGGCACTGGTCAGCGTGCCCGAGATCACGCTGTCGGCCAGGCTTGAAAACGCGCGCTGAACGCCATGGCGCAAAAAACCAATTTCTCGTTTGAAGTGCAGTATCCGGCCGACTCAGACCGCAGCCAGGCGCAGCAGGGCGAGGTCATGGGCTCGCTGCAAACCACCTTGCAGCAATTGCTCGCGGCGCAGGACCCCGAAGCGGAAGTGCTGGTCAGCGACAGCCAAAAGGGCAGCGGCAACAAGCTGGTCGAGTTGACCACCACCCTAACGGATGCGCACCTGGCCGGCATCCTCAAGGCGTTTTCCGAGCAGCACGGCGTCAGCGTGAGGGCGTTCGAGTAGGGGACGGCTTCACGCGGGCAGGGCCAGCAGTTCCAGCAGCCGCGCCAGCGCATGCGCCACGGTGGCCTGGCGCACGCTGGCGCGGTCCCCGTCAAAGCGCTTCATTTCAGTGACCGTGCCGCGTGGCGTGGCCCAGCCGAACCACACTGTTCCGACCGGCTTGTCCGCACTGCCGCCGCCTGGGCCGGCAACGCCTGTCACCGCCACCGCCGCCTGCGCATGTGAATGCGCCACCGCGCCCTGCGCCATGGCGCGCGCCACTGCTTCGCTGACGGCGCCGTGACGGCCGATCAGTGCCGCATCAACGCCCAGCAGTTCGGTCTTGGCAGCGTTCGAATAGGTGACAAAGCCGCGCTCAAACCAGTTGCTGGAGCCGGCCAGGTCGGTGCAGGCCGCCGCGATCAGGCCGCCGGTGCAGCTTTCGGCGGTTGCCATGCACCAACCCTTCTTTTGAAGAATATCAGCCAAATCGGCCGTTTGCGCAACAATAGTGGGCGCTTGCAGCTCTTTTTTAGATAGCGCTCCGGTCATGCGAAAAACCTCCACAGGGCGATTGCCAGCAGCGTGCAGCCGGCCGCCACCAGGTCATCAAACATGATGCCAAAGCCAGCCCAGGTCCAGGCGTTGCGGTGGGTGGCCGGGTTAACGCCGTGCGACAGTCGGTCGGCCCAGCCGACCGGGCCGGGCTTGGCGGCATCGAAATAGCGAAACAGCGCAAAGGCAATGGCCTGCCCCAGCAGGCCCGCCGGCATGATCAGCCACAGCACCGCCCAGAAGGCGACGATCTCGTCCCAGACAATGCTGCCGGGATCAAACACCCGCAGGTTGCGCGCGGTGACGGTGCAGACCCACCAGCCCAGCGGAACCGACACGGCAATCAGCCAGCCAATGCCGGCAGGCGAGAACCAGCGCTGCAGCAGCAAAAACGACAGCCAGGCCCACAGCGTGCCGGCGGTTCCGGGGGCGACCGGGCTGAGGCCCGAGCCAAAGCCCAGGGCGATGAAGTGCGCCGGATGCGCCAGCAGGAATTTGGCCGTGGGCTGCCGGGGGCCGGCGCTGGCGGGCAGGGGCGACAGGGGAAGATCGGTCATGCGTGGGGTTCCGGGTTCAGGCGAAGTGGTCGAAGGAAGAAAACGCGCCCGACAGGCGCTGGCCGTCGGCGTCCTGCAATCGCAGGCCGGGTTCAGCGTCGATGCAGCCGATGCGGGTCACGGGCGTCGCGGCCTGTCGCGCTGCGGCCTGCACCGCCTGGCGGGCCGACACCGGGGCGGTGAAGGCGAGTTCATAGTCGTCGCCGCCCGCAAGCACGTAGTCCAGCCGGTTTTTCAAGGAAATAAGGGCTGTTGCGCAGGCTGGATGGTCATTTGAAGCTAGTAATTTAATAGCAATCGAGGTGTTTAGCGTGGCGCCGACGCCGGACGCCTCCAGGATGTGCCGCAGGTCGCCGAGCAGGCCGTCGCTGAGGTCCAGCGCCGCCGAGGCCACGCCCCGAAGCGCCATGCCCAGCGCGATGCGCGGCGTCGGCTGCTCCAGCCGCTGCCGGGCCTGCGCCAGCAATTCGGCCGGCAAGGCGATGCTGCCGCGCAGCGCTTCGAGTGCCAGCCGGGCATCGCCCAGCGTGCCGCTGACATACACGTCGTCGCCGGCCCGGGCGCCCGAGCGCAGCAGCGCCTGGCTTTTGCCATGGACCACCGGCACTTCGCCAAACACGGTGATGCAGATGTTCAGCGGCCCCCGCGTGGTGTCGCCGCCGACGAGTTCGCAGCCGTGGGCGTCGGCGAGCTTGAAAAGTCCCTGCGAAAAGCTTTGCAGCCAGGCCTCGTCCACGCGGGGCAGCGCCAGCGCCAGCGTGAAGGCCAGCGGCGTGGCGCCGCACGCGGCTAGGTCGCTCAGGTTGACCGCCAGCGCCTTGTGGCCGAGTGTGAACGGATCGACATCGGCGAAGAAATGCCGGCCTTCGACCAGCATGTCGCTGGAAATGGCCAGTTGCGTTCCGGGCGCGGGCTGGAGCAGCGCGCAGTCGTCGCCCACGCCAAGTACCGCCCTTGCGGCGAGGCGCGTGAAATAACGCGCGATCAAGTCGAATTCACCCATGATGGCTAGCATAGCGCTTGCGCTGCTGCTGCTTGGGTTTTGCGATATCTGTGGCTGGGTTGGCTCTGCTTGGTTTTGCTGGCCGGGGGTTGCCCGGCGGCAACTCACTTTTCTTTGCTTCGCCAAAGAAAAGTAAGCAAAAGAAAGGCGACCCGACTGTCTGGGTCCCTGCGCTTCGCTTCGGGCGACCTGCGCTGCCCGAGAAAAATGGGGGTCCGCGCAAACTCGCCTGCGGCTCAAACAGCGCGCGGCCCTGATCTCATTTTTCTCAGGCAGCGCAGGCCCATACAGAACGGGACAGGCGGGGAATGAAAATTCAAACAGCCAAACAGCCAAACAGCCAAACAGCCAAACAGCCAAACAGCCAAACAGCCAAACAGCCAAACAGCCAAACAGCCACCGCGCCGAGTTCTAAATAACAAACGCTACTAATTAAATAGCTGCTCACGCAGGCGTAGCAAGCGCAAGAGTCACTTTTGATGCATAAGTGACCGCATCTGTCCCCGAATCCGTTCCCGCAAGTCCCGTTCTGGCTGGGCCTGTGATGGCTGGCAAAAGCGGGATTAGGGCGGCGCGTTGTTTGAGCGCAACGCAGTGAAGCGAGTTTGCGCCGACCCCCGCTTTTGCCAGCCAGCACAGGTTACCCGAAGCGAAGCGCAGGGACCCAGACAGTCGGGTCGCCTTTTCTTTGGTGACTTTCTTTTGGCGCAGCAAAAGAAAGTTACTTGCCGCCGGGCAACCCCCGGCCAGCCCAACCCAGCAAAGCCAACCAAAGCCAACCAAAGCCAAGCAAAACCCAGAACCCCAAACAGTTACGAAAAATCAGCCCGGCGCATGGCCCACGCCGCCGCGAAAGCGTTCGGCCGCCTGCCGGATGACCTCGGCCAGCAGCCGCTCCTCGCCTTGCCGCTCGCGCAGCCAGCGCGCGTCGTTGTCGCCGTGCTCGACGCTGCGCCTGAGCAGGTCGATGGACGCGCTGGCCCCCACGCTGGCGGCGTGGCGTTCGATGCGGTCCATGGTCATGAGGATGTGTTCGCGCAGCGGCATGTGGCCGCCGGTGGCCGGATCGACATACACCGCGTCCAGCCCGAAACGGCAGGCCTGGAAGCGGTTGTAGGTGTAGACCAGGTAATCGTCTTCCGCCGGCATGAAGGTCTCGTCGTTCATGAACCAGCAGCCCAGCGACTGCACATAGCCGGCCAGCGCCGTGGCGCGCTCGATGGTCAGCGGCGTATCAAAAACGCGGATCTCAATCGTGCCGAATTCCGGCTTGGGCCGGATGTCCCAGTAGAAATCCTTCATGCTTTTGACCACCTTGGTGCGCGCCATCTTGTTGAAGTACACCGTGAACTCGTCCCAGGTCAGCGCGAACGGCGCGCGGCCCGACAGCGGAAAGGCGAACACCGAGTTGAGGCGCGCCGAGTCAAACGCCGTGTCCTGGCCCTGCACGTAGGGGCTGGACGCCGACAGCGCGATGAAGTGCGGGATGTAGCGCGACATGCGGTGCAGCGTCAGCAGCGCGGTGTCAGCGTCAGGGCAGCCGATGTGCACGTGCTGGCCGAAGATGGTGAACTGCTTGGACAGGTAGCCGTAGAGCTCGGAAAGCTCGCGAAAGCGCGGCTTGTCGTAGATGCGCCGCTCGTGCCACTGCTGGAACGGGTGCGTGCCGCCGCCGACGATAGCAATGTTGAGCTTGTCGGCGCTCTTGACCAGCGCGTCGCGGATCTGCGTGAGCTGGCCCAGCACCTCGGAGGACGAATGGCACACGCCGGTCGAGACCTCGATCATGCTTGACGTCATCTCGGGTACCACCGCGCCGGGCAGCGGGATCTTGCTCATCAGCCGCAGCATGTCCTCGGCGTAGGGCGCCAGGTCGTAGTCGTGGGTGTTGACCAGCTGCATTTCCAGCTCCACGCCCAGCGACAGGGCGGCCGATTTTTCGAAATGTTCAAGACTCATGGACAGGTCCGGTTGAAGCGCCGCGCACCACCGGCGCCCAGGGCCGGGAGCATTCGCCGGCGCGGTACAGCGCCAGCGTGGCAAGCACCGCGCCGAGTATTTCCATCAAAAGAATAGCCGGCAGCGCGACCATGGCGACTTGGCCGCCAATGGGGCCGGACGCGGCGACGTACTGCGACACCAGCAGCAGCGACACCGACGACATCGGCGACATGGCGCAGCCCACCCACAGCCCTTGCTTCCAGCTGGCGCCGCTGCCGGCATTGCCCAGCGACACGCCGGCCACCTTGGCGATCATGCGCATCAGCACCAGGCCCATCACCAGGCCGGCGACCGGCCGGCTCCAGTCGGCCTGCGCGGCCACCACCGACACCAGCACGAACATCAGCATGGTGAGCATCGACGAGGCGGTGCCCATCTGCCGGGGCCAAGACCAGGGGCGCGGGTTGAGCTGCTTGAGCAGCATGCCGCCCAGCAGCGCCGCCAGCGGCGCCGAGCCGCCAAAGTTGGCCGCCAGCGCAGCGCCGGCGGCAATCACGGCAAGCAGCAAGATGGCGGTGTTCTCGCTGGTCGGGCTCATCACCCGCAAGGCTGCGCGCAGCACCAGCGCCAGCACCGCACCGACCACCACCGACAGGCCCAGCACCACCATCACCGGCAGCAGCGTGTTCGACAGGCCGGCCTCGCCGCGCGGCAGCATGCCGGCCCTGGCGCTGCACAGCGTCAGCGCGTACAGGCTGCTCAGCGTGGACAGCGCCAGCGCCCGCTCGGTGACAGGCCCGGCGGCCCGGGTGTCGATGGCCACGCGCGACAGCACCGCAGGCGACGCGGCCATGGCCACCAGCGCCAGCGACTCGGCCACCACCGGTGGCATGCCGAGCAGGCTGAGCAGCCAGCGCACGCCAAAAAACGTCAACGCCGACTCAGCCACGCTTTGCACCAGCAGCATCGGGTTGTGGCGAAACCAGCGCAGCGAGATGCGCCCGCCGGCCTCGAACAGCACCACCGCCACGCCCAGTTCAAGCAGAAACAGGCCTGTTCCCTGTAGCGGCCAGGCCGCGCCGGTGAAGCCGGCCAGGCCGGCAAAGGTGCCGACGGCCGAATAGCCGATGACCTTGGGCAGGCCGGTATAGCGGTTGACCAGGTGGCCGGCGGCGGCGGCCAGCGCCAGCAGGATGGACCATTGCACGGTGGGCAGCCCGGCCGAAGGCTTGATCCATTCGGCCCATATGGCCATGAGTTCATTCATAGGGTGATGTCTCCACGCGAGGATTGGGGCCGAACTGCCCGGGTAGGGCGGGTGGCCGACGGCAGGCCCGGTCTTGGAAAGGCCTCAAGCCGGGCAAAAAATTGGTTTGTGCCGGGGGGAGAAACAACGATGTTTCTTGAATTTACCGTCCTTTGCCGAATTTTCATGTAGGAAAAGGATGAAAACACCTGGGTCAGCGGGGGATGAAAAAGCTCAGCGGATGGCGGCGCCAGCGCGCCAGAATGGCCGCCCGGATGCGGGCACGGTCGAGCTTGCTGACGTTGTGCGCCTGCAGCGCCAGCCGGAAGGCAAAGTAAAAACTCACGCCCAGGTTGAGCGCGCCAATCAGCGGAATCGACGCCACGCTCCACCAGAAAGCCGTCTGCCGGAACGCCTCCAGCCCGAGCGACGCGCCGGCGGCGGCCAGCTGCCCGGTCGAGAGCGTGACATGGCGCAATTCGAGTTCGAGGCCAAAGAAACCGGTGAAGGCCGGAATCAGGCCGAGCATGAAGCCCAGGGAAATATTCGAGGCAAAGCCCGAAATATGTTCACGCATGAAGATCGACCAGCGGGCCGCGCGCTCGTTGCCCAGCACGGCGGTAAAGCGCGGGTTGTGCCGCATCGCCGAGTCCAGGCGGTGCAGCACGAACCCGTTCTCGACCCAGCCGGCAATCATGCTCGAAGAAAACAGCACCACGCCGGTGAACGCCGCCCAGAGCAGCGTCGGGCCGAGCAGCGTGAGCGATTCCAGCACATGCCGGGCACTGTCCGCGCCGATCATCGGTCGGCCCAGCGCGAGCTCGATCGCCACATTGACCAGCAGCACCGCCGGCACCACCATGAAGACGTTGCCAAACACCGCCGCCACCTGCGAGCGCACCAGGTGCGTGACCTCGTCAACGAAGTCTTCGAGCGTCGTGACGGAGTCGTCCGAGTCGATGTTCTTGAGCTTGGCGGCCATGGCCGGCGCGGTCATGGCCGGCTGCTTGGTGGCCAGCGTGAAATGCAGCAGCTGGATCAGGATGAACGAGGCGGCATAGGCCACGCCCGACCAGAAGCCGCTCCAGAACGCCGACAGTCCGATGGCCACGACCATGAACTTGAGCAGCGTCGTCAGCGCGGTGACGGCGCCGCCGCCCATCGCCTTGCCGAGCATTTCCTTGTAGTCGGCGCGGTTGCGCGTGATGTAGTGCTCGCCGGTCTCGGCGCTGCGCTCGGCCATCTTGGCCGACAGCAGGGTCGAATTGGCGCTGATCAAGGCGCCGATGCTCTTGCTTTCCTGCGCGAGCGTGACGCGGCGCGCCAGCAGCTTGAGCGCGGCCATCGCCGGTTTGGCCGACAGCAGGGCTTCGAGCAGTTCGCGCTGGCGCAGCATGCGGGCGCGCAGCTGGCGCAGCCGGAACACCATGCCCAGGGAAATGCCGTTTTCCTCCAGATGCGCATAAATGCTGCCCACGGCTTGGCGGCAGGCGTCTAACCGTTCGCGGTATTGCCTGACGGCGTGCTGCAGCGCAGCCTCGCTAGGCGCGGGCTGGAAAAAGGCCGTGCGCAGCTCCTGCACATCGGCGGGCAGGGCGTGAAAGGCTCTGGCATGCGGGCTGGCCCGGTTCATGCGAAGCCGCAATTCCGGCGCAAAGCCGGTGGCGCGGATCTGCGCTGTGCAGTAAGTCAGCGCGTCCATCAGGCTGTGGTGCCAGTCCAGCGTGTCCCGCGCCGGGTCGGCCGACAGCAGCGCGGTGAGCTGGTCGACCTGCGACTCTTCAAGGGCGCTCATCCACTGGACATCAAAGCGCGCGGTCGCCACCAGTGGAAACAGCTCGGAGGCGTCAAGCGTCTCCGGGGTGCCGGGCAGCAGCTTGCGGCGCAGGCGCTCGGCCAGTTCGCTGACAAAGGCGGTGCGTGGCGCAAAGCCGAAATCCGCCAGCAGCGGCGTGATGTCCACCGTGCGGGTCAAGGTTGCCCACCAGGCTTGCAGGCGGGTCTGAAGTTCCGGCTGCCGCTGCACCGCGTCGATGAAGGCCTGCACCCGCGCCACGGCAGTCTGGACCGAGGTCCGGTCGCCGCGAATCCATACGAAAAGCCTGATCAGCCAGACATGCCGGTCAGCCAGTCCGGCGGCCGGGTCCAGCGCTCCCAGCAGCCGGGTCAGGTCCTTCATTGCAGGCGCCGCTGCCATCCGGTCAATGCAGGACGCGCCCGGCAGGGCCGTTGTCGTCGATGGCTTCCAGTACAAACAGCGAAACCGCCGCTTCGAAGCGCTCGCCGTCCTCGGCCACGCAAAAATAGCTGCCGTGCATGGTGCCGGTGGCGGTGCGCAGGCGCGAGCCGCTGGTGTACTGGAAGGACTCGCCGGGCTTGAGCAGCGGCTGCTGGCCGACCACGCCCAGGCCCTTGACCTCTTCGGTATGGCCGTTGGCGTCACTGATGATCCAGTGCCGTGAAATCAGCTGGGCCGCGACCTCGCCGGTATTGGTCACGGTCACGGTGTAGGAAAAGCCATGGATTCCCTGTTCCGGCGCTGACTGTTCAGGCAGGTATTGGGGGGTGACTTGGCAGGAAAATTGGTATTTGGGCATGGCGTTGGCAGCAGAAACATCGGTTGGCCGTGATGTTAACCGCCCGGTGTGACGCTGTCAGGCCGCCGGCCTTGCCCTCGGGGCGCCGCTCCTGCTTGCTGCGACAATCCGGCGCATGCCCAACACCACGCCCACTTACCGCATCGCCCCGTCCCTGCTGTCCGCCGACTTTGCCCGCCTGGGCGACGAGCTCAAAGCCGTCATCGCCGGCGGCGCCGACTGGATTCACTTTGACGTGATGGACAACCATTACGTGCCCAACCTGACCTTCGGGCCAATGGTCTGCCAGGCGCTCAAGCCCCATTGCGTGCGCGCCGACGGCTCGGCCGTGCCGATTGATGTACACCTGATGGTGCAGCCGGTGGACGCCCTGGCCGCCGCCTTTGCCGATGCCGGCGCCGACCTGATCAGCTTTCACCCCGAAGCATCCGGCCATGTCCACCGCAGCGTGCAGGCGATCCAGGCCAAGGGCTGCAAGGCCGGCCTCGTGTTCAACCCGGCGACGCCGCTGGACGTGCTCGACTGGACCGTCGACGACATCGACCTGATTTTGATCATGAGCGTGAACCCCGGCTTTGGCGGGCAGAGCTTCATCGACTCGGCGCTGCGCAAGGTCGAGCAGGCGCGCAAGCGCATCGAGGCTTCGGGCCGCGACATTCGCCTGGAAGTCGATGGCGGCATCAAGATTGACAACATCCGCCGCGTGGCCGATGCCGGCGCCGACACCTTTGTGGCGGGCAGCGCGATTTTCGGCAAGCCCGATTACCGGGCGGTGATCGACGCGATGCGGGCCGCGCTCAAGGGCTGAAGGGCGGCCTTCAGCAACCCTTAATCTGGCTGGCGTGAAATACGAGGGGTCAGCAAGTGCTGGCATTCAACCTACCAGTGAGCACCCCATGAAATCCATTTTTCTCGCCCCCCTTCTGATTGCCCTGTCCAGCGTCGCATTCGCCGGTCCGACCTGCAGCGTCCCCCAGGACAAGTGGATGAAAGAGGCCGACTTCAAGAAAAACCTTGAAGTGCAGGGCTACCAGATCAAGACCTTCAAGGTCAGCAAGGGCAAATGCTACGAAATCTACGGCCTCGACAAGGCTGGCAAAAAGGTTGAAATCTACTTTGATCCAGCCACCGGCACCCCGATGGAAAGCAAGTGAGCATGCAGGGGGCGGCCCAGCCCGTCTGGGACCGCTTCGTGCGGGTGTTTCACTGGTCGCTGGTTTCGTGCGTGCTGGTGAACTACTTCGTGCTGGGCGACGGCAAGGCGCTGCACCAGTGGGTCGGTTATCTGGCACTGGCGCTGGTGCTGGCGCGCATCGTCTGGGGCTTTATCGGCTCTCGCTACGCGCGGTTTTCAAGCTTTTTTCCCACGCCCGCCCGGCTGGGGCGGCACATTCGCCAGCTCAAGTCCGGCAAGCCCGAGATGCACTGGGGCCACAACCCCGTGGGCGCGCTGATGATTCTGGCCCTGATCAGCCTGGTGCTGGGGCTGGGCGTCACCGGATGGATGCAGACGCTGGACGCCTTCTGGGGTGACGAGCTGCTGATGGAAGTCCACGAAGTGCTGGGCAACCTGCTGATTGGTCTGGCAACGCTGCATGCCCTGGCCGCGATTGTCATGGGCCGCCTGGAGCGAACCCGGTTGATCCGGGCGATGTTCACCGGCGTCAAGGAGCGCTTTTAAAGCGCCGGCCGGTGCATCGCGGCCTCAAGCGGGGGGCACAATCAGCCCTCACCTCAAACCCTCATTTTTCTCCATGACGAAACCTGTTCGCCTGCACTTCGGCCAGCTTGATGCGGCTATCGTCGATCTCGATGGCACGATGGTCGACACCCTGGGCGACTTCGTGGTGGCGCTCAGGCTGATGCTGGCCGAAGTGCTGCCCTGGGAATCGGCCGGCGAAACGCTCGATGCCGCCGCCGTAGGCCGCATGGTCGGCCAAGGCTCCGAGCACCTTGTGAAATCAGTGCTAAATCATGTGTTTGCGCAATCAGGGCGGGCGGATGCGGCTATTGATTCAGTAGCAATCTACGACTGCGCCCAGGCCAGCTACCAGCGCCACTATGCGGCCATCAACGGCCAGCATTCAACGCTTTATCCGGGAGTGCTCGAAGGCCTGGACAGCCTGCAAAAGAGCGGTCTACCGCTCGTCTGCCTGACCAACAAGCCGCTGGCCTTTGCCCGTTCCCTGCTCAGGCTCAAAAAACTGGACGGATTTTTTTGCGAAGTCTTTGGCGGTGATTCGTTCGAGCGCAAAAAGCCCGACCCGCTGCCGCTGCGCAAGGCCTGCGAGTTTCTGGGAACGCTGCCGGCGCGCACCTTGATGATTGGCGACTCCAGCAACGACGCCCGGGCGGCGCGGGCGGCTGGCTGTCCGGTGCTGCTGGTAACCTACGGCTACAACCATGGCGCGCCGGTGCGCGGCGTGGATGCTGACGGCTTTGTCAATTCGCTGGCTGAACTGTCCGGACGGCGCTGAGCTTTCAGGACCGCCGGAGCCAAGCGGCTTCAGGCCGCCTTGCCGAGCAGTTCGTCCTTGAGCTTCCAGTCGGCCGGCTTGGGCCCGAGCCAGATGCGCAGCATGGCGTTGTAGAACTCGACCTCCTTGATCGGCTCGCCCTGCGGCTTGCCCTTGACCGAGAACACCGTGCCGGTGCCGGGGATCCAGTCGATGGTGAGGCTTTCACCCGGCAGCATTTTCTTCTGGTCTGAAAACACCTGGCTTATCTTGAGCAGGCCCGGAATCAGCCTGGACATCTCCGTCTTGGGGGCATTTTCCTCGAACGCCTTGGTAAAGCTCTTGCCGAGTTCATTCGAATCGATCTCGCGCAGCAGTGTGATGCTGATGCGCTTGGCGCCCGGGACCGCAAAGGCCTCCTCCGGGGTGGCGGCCTTTTTTTCAAGGTACAGCGCCGCGACGTAGACCTTGAAGACGGCCTTGTAGCGAATGCCGGCGCCATTGAGTTGCAGCCTGGAGCCCGCCAGTTCCACCGGATCGGCCAGCTTAATGCTTGATACCTCCACCGGGGCCGCCAGAAGGCTTGCCGACATCATCAAAGCGGCCAGGCCCGCCAGGCATCGATTGGTCAAAGTCATGAAGAGTCCCCTAAGAATTATGAATAGAACGATCGTTCGCTTGCGAGGCTATTGTGCGGCTCGGGCCAGCCTGTCGGCAAGAAGGGTTTGCCATGACTATGGCTGATCGCGCAGCGCGGCCCTGTGACTTTTTTAACGCTTGACCGGGGTCTGTGGCTGTTTGCTACACTTTGGCCAACATGTCCATCCAACGCATCGTTCAAACAGCTTTTACAAGCCGGGGAGCCTGGCTTTGGCGCCCCTGTCGTTCACGGCACGCCTGAGGCGCGCTCCGCTCATTGCCCCGAGCCTGCGCATTGCTCCGGCACCGCTGCCACCTCTTGAGTTGATGCGCTCCTGCCCTGCGCAAGAGTATTTCGGCCCCAAACTCCGGGGTATTTGAATCACGGAAGACCGCGTTTCTGACACGCAGCGCTTTTTCCGGAAAAGGACATACAGTGATGACCGAACTTGAATTCAAGAGCCTTGCGGTGCAAGGCTACAACCGCATTCCGCTGATGCTGGAGGCCTTTGCCGACCTGGAAACCCCGCTGTCGCTCTACCTCAAGCTGGCCCATGCGAAGGACGGCGGCAAGTTCAGCTTTTTGCTCGAATCGGTGGTCGGCGGCGAGCGCTTTGGCCGCTACAGCTTTATCGGCCTGCCGGCGCGCACGCTGCTGCGCTCGTCGGGCTTTGGCGCAGACGTGCTGACCGAGGTCGTGACCGATGGCCAGGTGGTTGAAACCTCAACAGTCAATCCGCTCGACTTCATCAGCGACTACCAGAAGCGCTTCAAGGTCGCGCTGCGGCCCGGACTGCCGCGCTTTTGCGGCGGCCTGGCGGGTTACTTTGGCTACGACGCGGTGCGCTACATCGAGAAAAAGCTGGAAAGCACCTGCCCGCCCGACACGCTGGGCTGCCCTGACATTTTGCTGCTGCAGTGCGAGGAACTGGCGGTGATCGACAACCTGTCGGGCAAGCTGTATTTGATCGTCTATGCCGACCCGGCCCGGCCCGAAGCCTATGCGAATGCCAAGAAACGCCTGCGCGAGCTGAAAGAGCAGCTCAAGTATTCGGTCAGCGCGCCCATCGTCAAGCCGAGTCAAGGCTACCCGGCCGAGCGCGAATTCGCCAAGGCCGACTACATCGCCGCCGTCGAGCGCGCCAAGAAGCTGATCGAAGGCGGTGACTTCATGCAGGTTCAGGTCGGCCAGCGCATCAGGAAGCGCTACACCGAGTCGCCGCTGAGTTTGTACCGGGCGCTGCGCTCGCTCAACCCGTCGCCCTATATGTATTACTACCATTTCGGCGACTTCCATGTGGTCGGCGCGTCGCCCGAGATTCTGGTGCGCCAGGAGCAGGTGGAAGAGGGGCAAAAGATCACCATCCGCCCGCTGGCCGGCACCCGGCCCCGCGCCGCGTCGCTGGAAGCCGACAAGGCCGCCGAGCACGAACTCATCAACGACCCGAAAGAGCGCGCCGAACACGTCATGCTGATCGACCTGGCGCGCAACGACATCGGCCGCATCGCCCAAACCGGCACGGTCAAGGTGACCGAAGCCTTCGCCGTCGAGCGCTACAGCCATGTGATGCACATCGTGAGCAATGTCGAGGGCATTTTGAACGACAGCATGACCAGCATGGATGTGCTCAAGGCCACCTTTCCGGCCGGCACGCTGACCGGCGCGCCGAAAGTGCATGCGATGGAGCTGATCGACCAGCTGGAGCCGACCAAACGCGGCCTGTACGGCGGCGCCTGCGGCTACCTGAGCTATGCCGGCGACATGGATGTTGCGATTGCGATTCGCACCGGCATCATCAAGGACAACATGCTTTATGTGCAGGCGGCCGCCGGCGTGGTGGCCGACTCGGTGCCTGAACTGGAATGGAAAGAAACCGAAGCCAAGGCGCGCGCCTTGCTGCGCGCCAGCGAACTGGTTGAAGAAGGGCTGGAGTAAGCCATGACAACGCTGATTCACAAGGTGGCGCATTGCCACACCATGGCCGATGTGCGCCGCCATATCGACGCGCTCGACGAGCGCATCGTCGCGCTGATGGCCGAGCGCAGCGGCTACATGACCCAGGCCGCGCGCATCAAGCAAAGCGCTGATCAGGTGCATGACCAGGCGCGCATCGACTTCATCGTCGAGCGGGTCACGGCCATGGCGGCCGCGCAGGGCGCGCCAGAGTCCGTGATCGAGGCCGCCTACCGCGCCATGATCGACGCATCCATCGAATTTGAGCGCGGCGAATTCCAGCGCCTGCGCCAGGAAGGCTGAACCATGTCACGCATGAAACTCTTGATGATCGATAACTACGACAGCTTCACCTACAACATCGTCCAGTATTTTGGCGAGCTGGGGGCCGAGGTGGAGGTGTTTCGCAACGACGAGATTTCCGTGGCCGGGATTGCCGCCAAACTCGACGCGGGCCAGCTCGACCGGCTGGTGGTGTCGCCCGGCCCGTGCTCGCCAGCCGAGGCCGGGATTTCGGTGGCGGCGATCCAGCACTTTGCCGGTAAGCTGCCGATTCTGGGCGTCTGCCTGGGCCATCAGGCGATAGGCAGCGCTTTTGGCGGCAAGATCATCCGGGCGCAGGAACTGATGCATGGCAAGACCAGCGTCATCACGACCACGCAGCAGGGCGTGTTCGCCGGCCTGCCCGAGCAGTTCACCGTGAACCGCTACCACTCGCTGGCGATTGAAAAATCGACGTGTCCCGACGTGCTCGAAGTCACCGCCTGGACCGACGACGGCGAAATCATGGGCGTGCGGCATAAAACGCTGGCTATCCAGGGCGTGCAATTTCACCCAGAATCCATCCTGACCGAGCACGGCCATGCGATGCTGAAAAACTTCCTGGAACAGCGGGCATGAAGAATGCTATTTATTTGATAGCTGCTTGCGACCGTGCAGTATGCGCAAAAGACCTAAATCATGCATAAAACAGTCGATTTGCGCAGCGATACGGTCACGCAGCCCACCGCGGCGATGCGCGCGGCGATGCTGGCGGCGCCGCTGGGCGACGATGTGTTTGGCGGCGATCCGAGCGTCAATGCGCTGCAGGAAAAAATTGCCGCGCTGCTGGGCTTCGAAGCTGCCTTGTTCATGCCCACCGGCACGCAGAGCAACCTGTGCGCCATCCTGAGCCATTGCCAGCGCGGCGACGAATACATCGTCGGCCAGCAGGCGCATTGCTACCGCTGGGAAGGCGGCGGCGCGGCGGTGCTGGGCAGCGTGCAGCCGCAGCCACTGAACCACCAGAGCGACGGCACGCTGGCCTTGGGCGACATCGAAGCAGCCATCAAGCCCGACGACGCGCATTTCGCCCGCACGCGGCTGCTGGCGCTGGAAAACACGCTGGGCGGCAAGCTGCTGCCGTTTGACTATCTGCGGCAGGCGACGCATTTGGCGAAAGACCGGGGCCTGGACCGGCATCTGGACGGCGCACGGCTGTTCAATGCCGCCGTGGCACAGGCGCTGCAAACCGGCAGCGATGCGTTTCTTGAGGCGCGCCGCATTGCCCAGTGCTTTGACAGCGTGTCGGTGTGCTTCAGCAAGGGGCTGGGCGCGCCGGTCGGCTCGGCGCTGTGCGGCTCGCGCGATTTCATTGCGCGCGCCCACCGCGTCCGCAAGATGGCCGGCGGCGGCATGCGCCAGGCCGGCATGCTGGCCGCCGCTGCCTCGCATGCGCTGGACCACCATGTCGTGCGTCTGGCGCAGGACCATGCGCTGGCGCAGCGGCTGGCCGACGCGCTGGCGGGCATCCATGGCCTGCAGGTCGAGGCGCCGCAGACCAACATCGTGTTCGTCGATCTGACCGGCGCCGCGCGCGACCAGTCCGCCGCCTTGCTCAAGCATCTGGCGGCGCACGGCATTCAGGCGACCGGCCTGTACCGTCTGCGCTTTGTCACGCATCTGGATGTGGACGCCGCCGGCGTGGACGACGCGGTCGCCGTGATCCGCCAGTTCTTCAAGGCCTGACAATCCCGCCTGCCGATACACAGCAAAAATACCTTATCGCAAAGAGTCCCATGCCCAACAGCCACAAGATCACTGCCAGCGAAGCGCTGCAGCGCACCATCGAGCACCGCGAGATTTTTCATGACGAAATGCTGCACATCATGCGGCTCATCATGAGCGGCGAGATGTCGCCCCTGATGACGGCAGCGCTGATCACCGGCCTGCGTGTCAAGAAGGAAACCATCGGCGAAATCACCGCCGCTGCGCAGGTGATGCGCGAGTTCTCGACCAAGGTGCAGGTCGCCGACAAGACGCATCTGGTGGACATCGTCGGCACCGGCGGCGATGGCTCGCACACCTTCAATATCTCGACCTGCGCCATGTTCGTGGCCGCCGCCGCCGGCGCCCGGGTCAGCAAGCACGGCGGGCGCAGCGTCAGCAGCAAGTCGGGCAGCGCCGACGTGGTCGAGTCGCTGGGCATTTCGCTCAGCCTGTCGCCCGAGGCGATTGCCCGCTGCATCGCCGAGGTGGGCGTGGGTTTCATGTTCGCGCCCAACCACCACCCGGCGATGAAAAACGTTGCGCCGGTGCGCAAGGAGCTCGGCATCCGCACGATCTTCAACATCCTCGGCCCGCTGACGAATCCGGCCAGCGCGCCGAATATTTTGATGGGCGTGTTCCACCCTGACCTGGTCGGCATCCAGGTGCGCGCGCTGCAGCGCCTGGGCGCTGAACACGCGCTGGTCGTCTATGGCAAGGACGGCATGGACGAAATCAGCATGGGCGCGGCCACCGTGGTGGGTGAGCTTAAGAACGGCGAAATCACCGAATATGAAATCCACCCCGAAGACTTCGGCCTGCCGATGGCCGGCAACCGCGCGCTGCGGGTGGAAACGCCCGAGCAGTCCCGGGCCATGCTGCTGGGCGTGCTCGACAACCAGCCGGGTGCGCCGCGCGATATCGTGATCCTGAATGCCGGCGCTGCGCTGTATGCAGCCAATGTCGTCAATTCGATAAACGACGGCGTGGAGAAAGCCCGTACCGCTATCGAATCAGGAGCCGCCAAGGCTAAACTGGCGCAGTTGGTCGCTTTCAGCCAGTCGGCCGGCGCTTGACCCGATGTGGCGCGATGCCGGCGTCTGGATCGCGCTGGGCGTGTCCCTGGTGTTCATCATCGCCGGATTCGTCATGCACCGCGTCTTTGTGAAAATTCTCAAAACCGGCTCCCCCGAGCCGTCCCCATCCTCCGCCGGGCAGGCCCAGCCGCCGCCCGCGCCCAACCCACTGGAACCCCATGAGTGACATCCTGAACAAGATCATTGCCGTCAAGCGCCAGGAAATCGACGAAGCGATCAACCGCAAGCCGCTGGCCGCCATGCGCAAGGACGCCGAGTCGCGCGTCCTGACCCGCGACTTTGTCGGCGCCCTGCGCGCCAAAATCGCCGCCGGCAAGCCCGCCGTGATTGCCGAAATCAAGAAGGCCAGCCCGTCCAAGGGCGTGCTGCGCGCCGACTTCATTCCCGCCGACATTGCCCAGAGTTATGCCGAATCTGGCGCAGCCTGCCTGTCGGTGCTGACCGACCAGCAGTTTTTCCAGGGAAGCATCGACTACCTGAAGCAGGCCAGGGCCTCGTGCAGCCTGCCGGTGCTGCGCAAGGACTTCATCATTGATGCCTACCAGATCTATGAGTCGCGCGTCATGGGCGCCGACTGCATCCTGCTGATCGCCGCCTGCCTAGACGATACGCAGATGAAGGCCTTCGAGGCGCTGGCGATGTCCCTCGACATGGCGGTGCTGGTCGAGGTGCATGACGAGGCGGAACTTGAGCGTGCGCTCAAGCTCAAAACGCCCCTGATCGGCATCAACAACCGCAACCTGAACACGTTCGAGGTGTCGCTGGACACCACGCTGCGCCTGATGGGCCGGGTGCCTGCCGAGCGCTTGCTGGTCACTGAGTCCGGCATCATGGGGCCAGAAGACGTCAGGCGCATGCGGGACGCCGGCATCCATGCATTCCTGGTCGGCGAAGCGTTCATGCGCGCCGGCGAGCCGGGCGAGGCGCTGGCCGAGCTGTTTGGCGAGTAAGCAAAGGAGCGTGTGATGGCGCAGGACGATTTTTCCGCAAGGCTTGACGTTGCAAGCCCAGGCCAGTTGATGAGCGCCGATCCATCGGACTGGCCGGTTGCGCCAGACTGGAAGCCGGTGGTGGACGAATTTTTTGCCAGCGCCACCGGTCAGAGGCTGCTGGCTTTTTTAAGTGAGCGGCTTGAAGCTGGAGCGGTGATCTTTCCCCCGCGCCCGCTGCGCGCGCTGGAGCTGACGCCGGCCAAGGACGTACGGGTCGTGATTTTGGGCCAGGACCCCTACCACGGGCGCGGCCAGGCCGAGGGGCTGGCGTTCTCGGTGGCGCCCGGCGTGGCCCTGCCGCCGTCGTTGCGCAATATCTTCAAGGAACTGCAGCGCGACCTGGGCACACCGCCGCCGAAGTTTCCGGTGCCCGGCGGCAGTCTGGTCAACTGGGCCACTCACGGCGTGCTGCTGCTCAATACCTGCCTGACGGTGGAGGAGGGCAGTGCTGCCAGCCACGCGGGAAAGGGCTGGGAAATGCTGACCGACAGCGTGATCCGCCAGGTAGCGGCGGGCGATCATCCGGTGGTGTTCATGCTCTGGGGTGCGCATGCGCAGTCCAAGCGGGTCCTGATCGACGAGGGCCGCCACAAGGTGCTGCTGGCCAATCATCCTTCGCCGCTGTCGGCCTTGAGGCCACCTCTGCCTTTCATCGGCTGCGGTCATTTTTCACAGGCGCGCGATTGGCGCATTGCGCATCCGAAAGTTTAAAAGTGGTTTGCTGCCGAGATTTAGGTTTTCTTGAAAAACAGTGGCATAATCCGTGATTCGCTTGAAGGATGGGTGTCCGAGTGGTTAAAGGAGGCAGACTGTAAATCTGTTCGCTAACGCGTACGCTGGTTCGAATCCAGCCCCATCCACCAAATTTGGTAGATTCTGGAAAGTTTGCATTGCAACGTCAGAGTTTTTTGCCGGTTTTGGGTAGTAAGGCAAATTGAGTGTTGGTTGATCTGGCAGGGCTGCGCGGGAGTAGTTCAATGGTAGAACCCTAGCCTTCCAAGCTAATGACGCGGGTTCGATTCCCGTCTCCCGCTCCAAGGTGTCCGGAAGTTTGCAGGTCAGCATTGCATCGTTTGCCGCAAGAAGTTTTTGAATTCAGCCCATTTGGCTCAGTGGCAGAGCACTCCCTTGGTAAGGGAGAGGTCCCGGGTCCGATTCCCGGAATGGGCACCATTTTTGAGTTGGTCGCGGAAATTTTTCGCGACTGGCTACGGTTTGTTGAGTGGTTTTGTAACTTTTCGGAGTTGGAAATGGCAAAAGAGAAATTTTCGCGGACCAAGCCGCACGTCAACGTCGGCACGATCGGCCACGTCGACCATGGCAAGACCACGCTGACGGCGGCAATCGCCACCGTGCTGGCCGCCAAGTTCGG
>NZ_JAFCTH010000024.1:0-55328 GCF_049895905.1 Polaromonas sp. DSP2-3-2b2
GCCAGGCCGCGCTGCGCCAGTTCGGCAATCTGCGGGTAGTCCACCGGCCCGGGCAGTGCCCGGTTGGCCATGCTTGGGGCACTGTTGCGCAGCGCTTCGGCGACGGCCAGCAGGCCTTCGGACTCGACGCGCCAGTTCCAGCTGGCAATGTGCGCCTTGTCGTTCGGGGTGATGCCCAGCAGCGGCGGCTGCGGGTAACGCGCCTCCAGGTAGGCCGTGATCGCCGCGTTGTCAGTCAGCAGGGTCCCCTCCTCCGTGTGCAGCGCGGGGACCGTGCACTGCGGATTGATGATTTGGTAGGCGCTGCTCAATTGCTCGGAATTCCTCAGGTCCACCTGGACCGTTTCATGGGCAACGCCCTTTTCGGCGAGAAAAATTCGGGCGCGGCGCGGGCTGGGTGCGGTAGCGCAGTCGTACAGTGTGATCATGGTTGAATTCCGCTTGGAGGACAGGACAGGCAGCTGAGCCTCAAAGCGGCGCAGTCAGCTTGTCCTGGGTCTTGGTGTCGAAGTCGCTTGCATCATGGCGCTCGTGCAATTGGCTCGATGGCGCGCCCATGGTGCGGTTCACCATGCGACCGCGCTGCACAGCCAGACGTTGGGCAATCTGATCCGTCCAGCGCAGCACATGGCTGTACGCCTGAACCTGCAGGAATTCACCCGCTTCGTACAACTGACCCTTGACCAGCGTGCCGTACCAAGGCCACACCGCCATGTCGGCAATGGTGTACTCGTCCCCTGCCAGATAGGGACTCTCAGCAAGGCGACGGTCGAGCACGTCAAGCTGGCGCTTGACCTCCATCGCATACCGATCGATCGCGTATTCTATTTTTGTTGGCGCGTACGCGTAGAAATGACCGAAACCTCCGCCCAGAAAAGGAGCGCTGCCCATCTGCCAGAACAGCCACGACAGGCATTCGGCGCGCCTGGGGCCGTCTGCGGGAAGAAAGGCGCCGAACTTCTCGGCAAGATACAACAGGATCGCGCCGGACTCAAACACCCTGAGCGGCGTCGGTCCGCTGCGGTCCACCAGCGCCGGGATCTTGGAGTTCGGATTGGCTGAGACGAAGCCGCTGCCGAACTGGTCACCGTCTTGAATGCGGATCAGCCAGGCATCGTACTCGGCGCCCGTATGCCCCGCTGCAAGCAGCTCCTCCAGCATCACCGTCACCTTGACGCCGTTGGGCGTGCCCAGCGAATACAGCTGCAGCGGATGGCGTCCGACCGGCAGGTCCTTGTCATGGGTCGGGCCCGCGGTCGGCCGATTGATGCTGGCAAAGCGGCCACCGCTTTCCTTGAGGTGAGACCATATCTTGGGCGGCGTGTAAGAGGAAGAGTTGTCCATGGGGAAGGCACTTTGTCGTGATGGAAGCTTGTTGGGTGGGGGTTCGAGTCGCATGGTACGCGGATCGCCGTCAATGGACGGTTTGCCCCATGCGGACGATGGTGGCTGTCCCCACTTCAAAGGACTGCAATTCTTGCGCTGAGCGGATCTTGCGGCATATGTAAAGAGGCAACAGAAACCGACAGCATGGGTCAATTCTGCATTGGCGCTAACCTGCACAGGCCCTTCAAAGTAAAAGGCTCTGTCACTGTTAGATGTGGAATTTTTTTTCCAGAGGCGTAGAGTTCATAGCGAACCGTGAAGGAGGTTAGCCATGAACGCCGAGACTTTCAATGCGTTGATGAACCAACAGGTGCCCCGGCTCACGCTGCGCCAGCGTGAACTGCTCAAAAAGCGTCTGGATGAACTCGATGAGCAGCAAAAAGGGCTGGCCGTCATTGAGTCGTCCAGCGCGACTGAGCCGCGCTGCTGCCCACACTGCCAAGGCAGCGAGCTTTACCGGCATGGCCACGTCAGTGGGTTGCAGCGTTACCGCTGCCGGACATGCCACCGCACGTTCAATGCCCTGACGGGCACCGCGCTGGCGCGGCTGCGCAAGAAGGGCAAGTGGTTCGGTTTTAGTGAAGCCTTGGCCGCGTCCCTCACCCTTCGCCGGGCCGCTACTGCCCTGCAGGTTCACCGAAACACGGCGCTGCGCTGGCGCCATCGCTTTCTCAGCGGCCTCAAGGCAGACCGCGCGACAACGCTGCAAGGTATTACCGAGGCCGACGAGACCTATATCCTGGAGTCGCGCAAGGGCTGTCGCAAGCTGGACCGCCCGCCTCGCCGTCGCGGCAGCAAGGCGAGCAAAGCGGGCTTGTCCGGTGAACTGGTCTGCGTTTTGGTGGCTCGGGACCGTGCCGGACAGACGCTGGACTGGGTGATGGGACGCGGGCAGATGACAAAAGCCGCACTGGCCGGCGCACTGCAGCCCGTGCTGGCCAAGGATGCGCTGCTGGTGAGCGATGGCAACCGGACCTACTGCGGCTTTGCGCACGACGCGCACCTGGCGCACGAGGCGGTCAATCTGAACGCAGGCGTGCGCGTCAACGGCGCCATCCATGTCCAGAATGTCAACGCCTATCACGGCCGTCTCAAACAGTGGCTGCACCGCTTTCACGGCGTTGCCACGGGCTATCTGGACAACTACCTCGGCTGGTTTCGCGCCCTGGACAGCCACCATGGCGACTCTGGGCAAGCTGTCTTGGCGATGGCCTTGGGAAAATTTCCACATTTAACAGTGACATAGCCATTTTCATCGGTTGCGCCAATTGGTTTGTTCAGGCGTTGATGAGCGGATCGTATGCGGCATCACTGTCGCCGTCAAAACACCATTTTTGAACACCATGAGAACCGAATCGCCCAGTTTCGGACTCTGCTCTTGCGTGACAGCCATCGCCCCGAACGGCAACTCCAGCATTTTGGTGCTGGCGAACTTCACCAAGGCCAGATGACGCTCCATGGCGACCACAGTGCCGTAGTAGTGACCACCCATGCGATTGGGCACTACCAGTTCCCAGCCGAAGCGACGCGTCAGCTCGACGGCGGCCAACCCGTTGCCATAGGTGTCTTTGGTTCCCACGATTTCATTGATGCCATCGATCTTGTCCAGAATTTCCTTGCGTTCACGGTCCCAGGCTTGTCGCCAAAGGACCTCTTTGGCAACCAGTCCGACCATCGCCCGCGTCAAGTCGTCTATCTTCGCCTGCATGTCTTGTTTTGACAGTTCCATTGCAGCGCTCATTTCAAGATGTAGACGGCAAGAACGCCAACAGTCAACCCGCAAAAAACGCAGGCGCAGAGCATGGACACATACTGTCCCTTCCAGCGTTCTGCACGGATTTCATCGATTTTGTTCTGCAAACTTTGGCAAATACCATTGAGTGTTTCACTGACCTTGATTTCCGCCAGCTTGGCGCTGTCGGTCACCGCAGCGTCGAATTTTTTGGTCGCTCCGTCAAAGGATTGCTTGCATTTGAATTGCACCCAACCCATCTTATTTCTCATAGCGCTCGAAACATCCACGTCAAATGAATAGACGGCAGCTTCTTTCGCCTCCTTGACAGCCACCGAAAGCCCTTTCAGTTCTTGCCGGATGAAGCTGTGCATGGCTTTTTGGATTGGTTCTTGCAACACGTCGGCCTTGGCCGTTTGCGCCGCAATCACCGCCTGCATCTGCCCCAAAATCTGCGGCAATTCAGCCTTCAAGTCAGCCACCTGATCGTGCAATTTGCCGATGTCACCGAGCATTTCGGCCACCAGGATGTCGAGTGTTTTGTTCGCAGTCATGGCCGTCCTCACTTCAGCAAGGTTTTGAATACAGCGTCCAGCTCTTCGGTGACGCCAAGTGCCAGGCGCTTGACGGAGAGCATCTGTGCGAACTGCAGTTTTTCCTGATCCGACTGGGCCGTTTTAATTTTTTCCTTCCAATCCGTGGGATCGGCCAGAACAGCCGCAATGCTCTGCTGAGCACTGCCGAGCTTGCTGTAAATATCGTTGACGTGAATGACAGCGTCAGGTTTGAGTGTGAAGCGCTTCGCGCTGGCGTGGTAGTCGAACAGACCGGAAAAAACCTGCTCCACTTGTTCATCCATTTCGACCATGTTGAACACCAGTCGTATTTTTTTGGCCGGAATGCCAATGTCGGCCAAGGCTTCAATGGTGGAGATCGTGTCGCGTTGCTGCTTGGCGCGGGAGACGGTGGGCACGACAAAAAAATCAAAATCTTCGTGGCTGCCCTTGTATTGCGTCATCAGATTGATGAAGTCCTCAACATTGGAGGCGCCAACATCAATGACCGCATCGCTCATGAGGGCCATGGCCTCTTGCAATTGACCGAACTGGCTTCCCCGGATGGCTTCGTCCTGGGAGCCATCCGAGTTGATGCTCTCGATGGCAATCAATTGCGCGTTGCGCAACCGAGGGCCTAAAAGATGCCGGGCAACGGTCGACTTTCCAACGTTGCCCGAAAAATTGATGACTACGTTTTTCATGGATCTTTCTTTTTTACTAACTTGTTGAGAACCGGGTTCTCTGACTTGATGAACTCGTCGGCACGTTTTTCGCGCCGTTGCTTCTGACTTAACTTTGCTGGCGCAGCGACTGGTTCCTCCGCGTTGCTGTCACCACCCCCATGGGGTGGAGTAACCGCCAGTACTTGACTGGTTTTTTGGGCACTTTTTCTGAGAACAGCTGCCTTTTCTTGACTGCCTGGTTGTGCATTTGCACTTTCCCGCGTCACGACAAATTTGCGCACCGACTCTTGTGTCACCTCAATTCCGTTGCTGGCCAACCAATCGCGTATCTGCCCATTGGCGTAACCCAGATCCCGTAACTCAAAAATCTGAGACTTGAACGGGTCCAGTTGCGAGCGCTTCGCTCGGGGTTTGACTTGCTTAATAAATTCGCTGATGTCCATTGCATGGCCCTTGTGTTGGAACTGGACAAGATCATACCTGTCTCCAACCTAAATACAGCCAAATGCAATCTAGGCTACTTGTGGTTGCCATCGATCGATGTATCATACAACCGATATTAATTAAATACAACCCGTAAACAACCGTAGATAACCATAATTAAGCGTAAGGCCCTTTGAAACGGAGGGCGCGCTGGCATGGCAAACGCAGGCACGACAGCCACGTTTACAAAAACCCGCCTACGGCGTGATTTTGCAAACGTGGCCTGTGCCAAGGGGTGTTCCCCCTTGACCCCCTTGCGCTGCCCACCGTCCTTGCGCAGGTGGGCAGCTAAGCGCCAGCCTGTGGCTGGACGTGGCGATGCCACTGTAAATAACGAAGAAAGAAAGCATGGCGCGGCCTACCAAACCTGAGCATGAAAAGCTCAAGCACCCGGTGTCCTTCCGGCTGAAGGATGAGGATTTCCTCGTGTACGAAAGGAAGTTTTCTGCGTCCGGTTTAAACCAATCCGAGTTTTTCAGAGCGCACGTCCTGAACAACACCACGCAGGTGGTTGCCAAAGTGGCCGCTTCGGCCGATGCCAAACGCGCTGTCTTTTTGCTGCAAAAGGCATCGAACAATCTCAACCAACTGGCGCACCGTGCGAACGTCGAGCACCTGGGCGGCGTGCTGTCGGAAGCGACGTTTTTGGCCATCATCGGCCAGCTCCTGCAACTCAATGGTTTCATGCTTGAGCAAACGAGCGGGGCAAACAAATGATTGTCGAGATCGGCGGCGGCAAGGGTGGGCTCAAGGAGTATTTGGAGCACGGCAAGAAAAAGGGCCGCGACCTGCACCGCGACCAGCTGGACCAGCGCGTTGTGCTGTTCGGGGATCTGGACGTTTTCGAGCTGGCGACCTCCACGCATGGCGAGGATGGCCACCGTTACGACCACCTGACGTTGTCTTTTTCAGAGCGGCACGTCACCGACGACATGCTTCAGATTGCTGTGGCCGAGTTCCGCAGTCATGCCCTGGCGGCATGGCCTGAGGCCGAGCGCCATCGGATCGCGTTTTATGCCGAGGCACACCGCCCCAAAATCTTGAGCTACGCCAATGCAGAAACCGGTCAAACCATTGAGCGGCTGACGCACATCCATATTGGCTTGGGCAAGCATGACTTGCTCACCGGTGAATCGATTGCGCCGCTGGGATTTTTGGGCATGCAAACGGACAACCTCAAATACATCGACGCCTGGCAGGAATCTTTCAATGCGCGCCACGGGTTTGGCAGTCCCAAGGACAACCCGAAGATCACGCCGCAAAACGCGGTGGATGTTTTGGCCAGGTACACGGGCCAAAGGCCCGATGAACTTGGCACGTTCAACAGCAGAAAAGCCGCGCTCGAAGTGGCGTTGCAAAAGGCCATCATCGCCCAAAGCATCACCACGTGGGCGCGCTTTGGCCAGCTGCTGGCGCTCCATGGCGCCGTGTCAAAAATGCGCGCAGGGCAGTTCGGTGAGTGCTACCGAATCATGCTGCCCGGCGCCACCCGGGCCATGCGTCTGCAGGGCGTCTTTTTCCAGCGCCAGTTCATAGTGCGCCCGACAGCCGAAAAGGTCGCCATTGTGTCGGAAAAAGCAAAAGCGGCCTATCTGGAGCAGATGCAGCCTCGCAAAGCGCCGCAGTACGTTGCACAAACGCTCAGCGAGTGGCACAGCTTCAAAGCCCGCGAAAACCGGTACTTGCACACGGGCAGCAAGTTCTACAAAGACGTTTACCTACCCGCCGACGCGGCAACGCGCCAGCATCTCTTAGATCAACTAGAAAGAAATCATCATGCACTCCCAGGTCCTGCAGCAGCTCCAAACCGAAAAACTGCCACCGCCAGAAATCGCATGCCGCGCATGCCAACACGCAACCTGGATGGAATTCAGGAGCGGACCGAAATGTTACTGCGAGATCACCCAAGCATGGATGTACCAGCCGCACCAAGAGCCCCACCAGATGGTACTGGCGTGCGACAAACAAATGGAGCTCAAGGGCGAAACGGCGGCGCCGGTCAGCAGGCCTCGCCAGCCGGGCACGAAAGAAAGCGTGACCGGATGATTCAGCCATCGAGCGAGCTCGCACGCATCCATGACGACATGCGCGAGCGATACGAGCAGGCGGCGGACAAGGAGCGGTATACCGAGATTCGCCGCCACCTTGACTGCACGCAGCTCCTGGCGCGGCTTCGCCACTCGCACGGGCTGGATGCGGCGCTGTACCCGGTGGCCATGGCCACGGACGGCACACCGCGCATTGCGTGCGGCACCCGCTGCCTCACGCCGAGTGACTTCTTGACCAAGGAAATGGGATTGCCCTGGCGTGAAGCGGCGCCGATCCTGCGCGAGGTGTATGCGCTGCAGATCGGCAAGCAGGTCACGCGCGCACGCGACAAAACGCCATCGGCCCAGCTTTCGCAGGGCTTCAAGGTAGCGCAGGTGGCGGAAAACCCAGATCTCGCGCTTGGTGCGCAGGCGAAGACCCTGGCCGGCCTGTCCGGCACCGCCAGAAAATCCGCGCCATCCCTGGAAAAGCTCGGCGTGGCCAAGGTCAAAGCCGAGCTCACGGAGAAGCGCCTTGAGCTTCTCCCATCTATCCCGCCGTTCCAGGCGCAGGCCAGGCAGTTGTTCCCGCAAAGCCGCGCTCAAGCGGGAAGCGAAGAGGCGCTTGCTGCCCTACGCGAGCTCGAAAACACGGCGCGTGCGACGCCGGTACAGGCGGCGATCTCGGGGACGATCGCTTTCGGGAATGATCAGGCCGAAAAAAAGCGCCGCCGCCGGGCCCGCGAGTCGTCCGCGGCGCTCCTGCGTGCGCTAACCCACCACGTGGAACTCAACGGCGACATCACCTACAGCAAAGATGGCCGGGCCGTTTTCCGCGATGAAGGGCTGCGCATTGTCGTGCTTGACCAGAACGATGAGGACGTCATTGCCGCCGCATTGCTGATCGCGGGTGAAAAATTCGGCCAGGACCTGACGCTCACCGGACCGCTAGAGTTCCAGCAGCGCGTCGTTGCAGTCGCTGTCGCCCGGGGCATTCCTGTCAAATTTGTCGATCCTGCGCTCGAAGCATTGCGCTTGCAGCTGGTGGACGACAAACGCCAGGCGTCAGCTCCCGCGCAAACACCGCTGAAAGTACAGGACACCGGCGTGGATGCGGCCGGTCTGCAGCAGGTTGCGCCTGTGCTCCTCCTAGAAACACCCTCAGTGGATTCGCAAGACGAGGAGCGTTATGCGCGGCTGATAGCCTTCGCGCAAGACCAGGGCTTTAACGTTGAGAGGGTGGTGGAGGGCAGGCAGTACCTGGGCAAGATCTTGCAGGTCACGGATGAATTTGTAGTCCACAAGGTCGGCCGTCACACGGCTGTGATTCACCGCGTAGACCAGCTCCAAGGCAGTTACACGGTCGGTCAAACCGCACGCATTCAGTATCGCGAGGGCATTGGAATGGATGAATCAGAACAGCCTGGAAGTTCAGGTCAAGAACGCTGATGAAACTTGCATGCTCTGGCCGAAGCGCGCGAACTGCAGCATCTTTGAAGCCGAGGTTTTTTGCAAATTTACAAAATCAGAAAAACGTCGTCAAAGGCTGAAAAAATGTTGATTTTTCTTGACACCGAGTTCACTGCCTTCATGCGCCCAAGCCTGATCAGTATTGCACTGGTGTCCGAAGATGGCCGCGAGTTCCATGCCGAACGAACCGACTATCAGCCAAGCTGACTGTAGCGATTTTGTGCGGGCAACTGTGCTGCCCTTGCTAGGTGGCATGCCAGATGTCGAATGTGATCGTGCACAGTTGTCGAACCGCTTGCGCGAGTGGTTCGACCAACTGCCAGCGCCCGCCATCGTCATTTACGACTTCGAGAGCGATTGGCTGTTGCTTGCCGATGCCTACCTTGGCAGTGACTGTCGCCAATCACCTGCCAAGTTGGGGGAAAATTTGCACCTGGATCGCGCTGCTATCACTCACCCTGCCTTCGAGCAAGCATTAAACCTTACTTACACCCAGGATGGGCCTCCGCACCATGCCCTTTCCGATGCACGGGCGCTAATGGCGGGTTACCGTGCTTGGCACAAATTCATGGAAAGAAATTAGCGAGTCAATTAACTCGATGACATCGCGATCGAATGTAAAAGCAAGCATCGAAAAAGATTAAAGCTGCGTCAGGAGCGCAAACTCTTTCAACTCACCCTGTATTTTCGGGTGTCCACCTTTATTAAAATACGCATGATTGAGGCAGGGGGCGTGCGCCTCGTGATTTCAGCAGTAACTGGAAAGCTCGTCATTCTGCAATGTCGGCACTTCAGGTTCCATTAATAACTTATACAAGTTTTCAAGACATCAAATGAAGAACAGATGTTTTACTCAAGAGAAAATTCGGTCCCCCACACATATGTAGATTCGTCAGCCAGATCAAGGTCAGCAGGCAGGTCAGGTAAAAGGTCAAGACGATACATACTTTTATAGGCGTCGGTGATGGATTGAAGATCCTTAGAGACGGTTTGCCGTGTTATGCCTAAACTTTGCGCCGACTGGCTTTGGTTAAGGCCAGAGGCTAAAAGCATCACGATTTTTTTCTTACGATCTGTTATTTTTTGATCAACCATCTTGCGAGCTTCTTCACGGAGTTTGCTGTCGCTGTCAAGTAAACCATACAGATGATGCTCTACGAATCGAAGAATGTATCTATCGACCAATTCGTTGCCAGATCGAGCCCAGGGCATTTGACGAGCACCTATGACTTGGCGTTCTAGGCGACCTAGTTCCAGATCAAATTTTGACTCACTTCTTTTGGCTTTGAAGTAATTGGCGCGTACCAATTCGCTGCCAGGCGCTTTAGGCCTGTGAACAGAACAATATAAACGGCTGAGCCCGAAATTATTACTCTTACTTTTCGACCACCCGGCGCCACCGCAATACGCGATTATCTCTGTTTTTTCACCACAGAAACGGCATACCGGGCGAAGGTGCGCTCTGCGTATGTTGATGCTTCCTCCCTCATTCCCGTCATCCCACATTTTCTTTTTAGATTTTTTATTCCTACATGCTTGCGCTAGAACGCGAAGACAATCAAACGACACATGCGGCGGTTTCTTATGATCCGGACCATACATTTCCCGCGCTACCAAGCGGAAAAACTCTTCAAGCGCTGGAAATCCATAATGAAGTGTAAAGGCACTTAAAACGTACTGCCCATTTATTTTTGCTGCACAAGGCGATGCGTTTTGTATAGGTAAATTAAGGTTGTCATTTACAACCCTGGTAACTTTCAGGGCTGCAGGTTGATATTTGCGCCACGCTCTGTCCATGGCGATGCTGTCCAGTGAAGGAAAACGCATCTGGAGATCATTCCACGCTGGATCAATAAGTTCGCGCATCAACCTAAAAATTGAATGAGAGCGGGATTCTGGCGAGTACGCTTTCCATTTCTTGGAAAACGCTGTTATCGCCACTGCCAATGAAGCATCGCATCCTGGCCATATGTTTATGGTTTCAGGTTCAGCTTTAGGCTTGAATTTAGGTCCAGGTTTATTTTTTTTCTCCATGTCTCCATTTTAGCTAACTATCAGATTTTGCGAATTTTGATAAAAGCACGATCCTTGGTAACCAACCTAAAGGAACCATAACTATGCAAATCGAAGAAGCTTTAACCAATCAGTATGGCCCGCTAATGAGCGTGGCCATGCTGGCCAAGGTTTTGGACCGTTCAGTGGAGGGATTGCGCATCAGCTTGCGCACCGATTCTGCTTGGTCAAAACCGATAAATGCGGCAAAACTCAAAATTGGTCGACGTGTCTACTTCCGAACTGCAGAGATTGCTGTGGTTTTAAGTGCTCATTAAGACAACCAGAGTGCCGCCTTCCTTGCTTGCCTTTGCGGGCAGTCAAGTGGCTTTTTGGCACGCATGAAGTTGACGCACGAGAATCAAAATGAGCATTTCCGCGCTTACTTGGGCATTGAATGAGCCAATCAAACAATCTTCCATGAAGTTTGTGCTGGTCGTGTTTGCCAATTGTGCGAACGATAAAACATCCACGGCGTGGCCTTCTGCTGTTTATGTTGCTGAGGCCACTGCGCAAGACCGGAAAACTGTCCAGGCAAATGTCAAACGGCTTGTCGAGCTGGGATACATCACAGACACAGGCGAACGAAAAGGAAGAACGAAGCAGGTGATTGTTTACAGATTGAACTATCCCGGTTTTGGGCCTGTTCAAGAGGACCAAAAACGGGTGAGTTCAAAGAAGCCCGATTTTCCCTTCGAAGAGGCCCATTTTTCCTCGGAAACAGGCCCAAAAACGGGGCACGGAACCCAAAGGATCCCAAAGGAACCTGATACCCCCCCTACCCCCCACGGGGGGCCAGCCAGGGTTTGAAACATTCTTCAAAAATTTTCCCAAGCAGGTTGATGAACACAAAGCCCGTGATCAATGGGAACGATTGGCACCGGATGCTGTGTTGCAAGCAACTATTTTGGCGGCAGTCATAGACTGGCGCAGTTCGAGTCAGTGGCAAAAAGAAGCCGGATCGCTCGTACCTAAGCCGCACAACTGGTTGCGAAACAAGGGCTGGCTCAACGTGTCGGGCATAGCCCCATTGCCCAACAAGGCCGCGCTGCCGCGAGAGCCGGATCGCCTGCCCTCGCCAATGCCTGCCAGTGTGGCTGCTGCGGCTGCACGTATCCTTGGCACAGGAGCCAAGAGCCACGCCGTGCGGGCCTGTGCGCAAGGCGCATTCAACTGACCATATTTACCCGGTCAACCGCCTTGCAACGTTTGCTGGCGGTCACAAACGACAAAAATCTGGATGCCAAATTTGATTTCAGCCAGCACACGTTTGCAACAGGCGACCGTGTCAAAAAATAGTTGTAAGTTAAAATACTTTGCCGAATAACCTCCACTGATTGTTATCTTTCCCACATGATTTCTTGAAACTGGCATCAGTTAGTATTCCTAGGCCATGATTTCGGTGAAGTCTATAACTTGAACAGCACAAGCGATGGCAGGGAAAACTTAGAACTTATGAAAACAGCGATTTTTGTCGATTTTGACAATGTGTATACCGGGTTGAAGCAAATCAGCTTAAAAGCTGCAAATGATTTCGCGAGCAAGCCGCTCAAATGGCTTAAGTGGTTGACGCAAGAATTTGACCGCGATAACCTCGTAAATTCTGCTGATCAACGACGAATACTGGTACGGCGTTGTTATTTGAATCCCCAGTGGTATCAACAATACCGCCGATCGTTTCATGAGGCAGGCTTTGAGATTATTGACTGTCCACCCATGACCTCGACCGGTAAAACGAGTACAGACATACATCTTGTTTTGGATGCGATTGACACCTTACTTGATCCAACGCATTTCGACGAATTTATTGTATTTTCCGCCGATGCGGATTTTTCTCCTTTGCTGAGGCGCTTGCGGCGTCACGACCGGCGTACAGTAATGTTTGCCGCCGGTGTTGCGTCAAAATCATATAAAGCATCAGCTGACTATGTCATTGAAATAGATGAATTTCTTAAAGATGCGCTAGGTGAAGCGGGGTTTGAAGAAGACCGCGAGATGATTCATGCAAAGGTTGAGGCAAGCGGTTTCCAGATTGCTGAAGTCCCATTGAATCCCAGGGATTTCGTGCGAAAGCTGGTACTAGATGCAAATGCACCCGTGCCTATGGCTACGATCGCGCAGTTGATTCAAAACAAATATCCTGGTATTCTGGATAGAAAGTGGGATGGTGCTGGTTCTTTTGGCAGTTTTTTCTCCAGGCTGGCCATCGAGGAGATCGAGATAAATCCTCATAACAATATGGCGTTTGATAGAACCCGGTTGGAATCAACTGCCCTCACCTCTTCTAAATTTATACCCTCTACTGAACCAGCTGGCGACCGTTCTTTTTATACGACCTTAACTCCCTCACAACTAGATGAAGCCGCAGCCGACATTGTCAAAAGAATGGTGACTGAATCCGCAGGGCCGGTCAATTTTTCACGGCTGGGAACTACCTTACGACAGGATTTGCCGCAATTGCAATCCGGCTGGAATGGTTCAACTACATTGGCAGGCTACCTTAAGAGACTGTCGCTTGAGGGTTTGAAAACTTCGGAACTCGAGGATGGCGCAACCTTTGTGTTGTTCGACCCACGTCTTCATAATGCCCCTTGCGGACTGGTCAATGAGCCACTTGTTGCTGAAATGCTCCGAGCGGCAGACATGCCTGCCATCAAAGCAGCCGAGTTCAACCGCGTCTTGCTGCACATTACGGATCATATGGGCAATAACCAGCCATTCGAGATTAACGCTGTGACAAGAAAAATACTTGAATCCCTTACCGCCGACGGTTTTCGTTCCAGCACAAAAAGAGTCACAGGCCTGCTAAGAGCACTGATTTTTGGTGGATTGGATACATCGTACAAATACACCTCAGGAACCGAGTTGATTGCCGTTGCGGAGCGCGTCATTGCTGCGGCCTGGTCACGCGAGACACAGGCTCCTGTAGATGCTGACGCCGAGCGGCGTCTAAAGGTTTGGATTGGAACAGGGAGTTAACTGCATAACACTACGAAGGCCAGCATCGAAAAAAGTCTAAGGGATTCGATGCCGCGATTGAGCTGGCCGGCCGCTACAAGGAAAAGGGCTTTTGTAACTTGAGGCATTTATTCCGCAGGGCGGCTCATGAGGCTGGCTGAAATTGCTAGGCACCGGCATCAGCCAGGACCGGTTTAGGGCATCGTGCTGCCGGTGCTGAAATTCACAAAAGGAGGATCTCAGCCTGGCCGCTCAGGACAGGCTTGTGCAGAATTTTGTAGCCGGCGCTATCAAAACGATAGCGTGTCAGATTATCAAGGACAGGCGGCATAGGCTCATTCCTTCAAATTCACGCTTGGCAAAAAATCAATGCCGGTGCGCTTGACCAGCTCCGCATAGCTGATGGGCTTGGCGCCACGGGTCGCGTTGTCGTTCTGGTGCCAGTGCGCCCAGGCGCGGTGCTGGTCCTCGTCGTAGACGAGCTTGAACAAATGCGTGGGCACGCGCACCTGGCCCGGCCCGATGCCCTTGCTCTGGGCGATGGTCGGAACGTAGATTGGCCCGGTGATCACATACACGTCGCCTGTCGCCCGGGCCGCATATTTCTTTGTGGCATCTTCGACTGACACGCGCCAGGTGCCTTGGTTGTGCCGGGGGGCCTGGGGCACCATGTTGGCCAGCGAAAAGCTCTGGGCCATCGCTGCCGGTGTCGGCATCTGGCCGGCCGGCGCCAGGTGGCCCCGGTCATAGCCGCTGCCGCGGTAGTCCTCCAGCTGGGCGCGTTCGGCTGCGCGCAGGCGCGCATCGGCAAAGAACTTGTCGGTGCGCTTTTCGTCAGCGTCGGCGATGGCTGCGCGGTTGAGCTTTTGCGCGACATACACGGCCGTCTTGCTCTCACCCGAATGCAAGATGGCAAAGGCGTCGTAGCACAGCGCGCGCTGGCTCGGCTGGGGTTTGACCACGGGCGGCTGCCCGCCAGCGAAGAACTGCAGGCACGCTGCAAATGCCCCGCCCGTGCTGGCCGAACGCGGTGGCCCGGAGGCCGCAGGAACGCGGGCAGATCCCGAAGCCGCGCCAGGCCCGCTCGCCTGGCCGGCTTGCTGGCGCACTGCCGTCCCCAGGCGGGTGAGCAGCGCCTGCAGCTGGGCGCCAGCGGCCAGCTGCAGGCGCCGGGCGGGAAGCTCGGCGCACGAATGCAGCGACACGCCAGTGGCCAGGGTCAGCGCGATGCCGGCCAGGCGGGCCGTCGTGCTGCGGGCGCGCGGACGCCGGGTGGGTTTGCGTTTGGTCATGGGGCGAAGCAAGGCTCAAACCCGGCATTGTCGTGCGCTGCGGGTGCATGGAGATATGGGTGCATGGAGATATGGGGGCATCGACCGTCGAGCCAGGCGGGCGCCGGCACCGAGCGCGTGGCGGGCCGATAAGCAACAACCCGGCAGTGAGTGCTCTGTTCAATGCCAAGACGGGGTGAGACCGGATCAGGAAGTAGCTCATTTTTGAGCTTAAAAGACAAGGGTCCACTTATAGGCCAGGCTCAAAACCAATTGCACTATGTTTTGACCGGGATTCGTAAGCCTTTTCAGCCTGGATCACAACTTACAAGTTCTGAGCTACCAAGAAGTGACGCGAACTGTCTTGGCCTATGCTTGGCGTTCATGCCGCCGCACAGTCGCCACCAGCAGCCCTTAAGCACCGCATCTATTGAGGTGCATGTGGAACTGATCGATCAGCTGTTCAATTCCATTGACCCTTCGCCTTTTCATGCGCGCGACATGGATCCGGGTGCTGATGCGTACATCGTGGACAGCAGCAAGGGCCTGGCCAAGGACGTACCGCTGGCACTGATCATCCACCTGGACCAACCACCGACCGACGAGGCAAAACTAGGCCAGGTGGCCCGGGCCATTCAGACGCATTTCGCAGCCCAGGCGGCCACGACGCGCTTGCAGCTGAGGGAGCTGTTCGGGCGCGGCCGTATCAGCTTGCTGATCGGCTTGTCCGTTTTATCGCTGTCGATTGGCTTGGGCGAGGTCAGCAACACCTGGTTGTCCGGGGCAAGCATGGCCCAGATACTGCATCAAAGCGTGCTGATTGGTGGCTGGGTCGCCATGTGGAGGCCGATGGAGATTTTTCTGTATGACTGGTGGCCGATCGCCGCACGCATCCGCCTGCTCGACCGTTTGGCAACGATGCAGGTGCACATCGTTGCGCGGCAGCGTGCGTTAGCTGCAGCAGGATCTTCATCGGATTTCCTCAACTCGCTAAAGCCTTAATCCGCCAGAGGTGTCTGGCTTCAGAAGACGCCGATATTTCCCCTGCGTCGGCGAATATTGCTCCCTGGCTTGATCGCGTCTTCTGCAGCACAGCAAAATTTCTTAACCATGTTTTACATTCCATTGCGCCCTAAACCCCAATCTGGCAGGATGAGTTGTTGCCAGGTGGGACTCGTATCGGCGCTGGCCGCCTTTCAATACCAAGGAGGTAACACAGTTATCAAAAAATATTATTTGATTCTCATTGTTTCAATTTTTACCTTTTTTGCTCCGGCTTACTGCCGCGTTTAAATTCCCTGAAACTTGTGAAAACCCGCCTGTTCACGAGTGCCGCTAGAGAGGCAGGGGGCTGCTACAAAGACGAACGCGACCCGCTTGCATTTGGTACCCCATCGACGTGATTGGCGGCAAGTACGGTCTTGAGGAAACTGGATACAGACCCGGCAGGGGAGTAGGCACTCGACCTAATTTAAATTTTCCAATTGATTCGGCTAAAAAACTCCTGCTTCAAATAACGTTTTCCTGGAAGTTTGATGCAACCCCTCCACCAGCCCTTGCTGAGCCATCCCAAATACCGCGCTGACATTGACGGACTGCGTGCCCTGGCGGTGCTGTCCGTGGTCATCTTTCATGCTTTTCCGACAAGGCTTGTGGGCGGCTTTATCGGCGTTGACATCTTCTTTGTCATCTCGGGCTTCCTGATTTCCACCATCATTTTTAGCAACCTTCGGAGCGACTCCTTCAGCTACCTGGAGTTTTACCGGCGGCGCATTCGCCGGATATTTCCTGCGCTGGTCGTCGTTCTGCTGGCTTGCCTGGGCTTGGGCTGGTTCGGCTTGCTGGCCGGTGAATACCAGCAGGTCGGCAGGCACACGCTGGGCGGCATCGGCTTCATCTCCAACCTGATGCTGTGGAGCGAGGCCGGCTACGACTACTTCAACACCGCCAGCGAGTCAAAGCCGCTCCTGCATCTGTGGAGCCTGGCGATCGAGGAGCAGTTCTACATCATCTGGCCCTTGCTGCTGGTACTGCTCTGGAAGCGCCGGGGGAACTTTGTCGGGGTTGCCTGCAGCATTGCCCTGGTGTCTTTCGCCTTTAATGTGCTGAGCTTTCCCGAGCATGCGCAAGCCGCTTTCTATTCGCCGCTTTCACGTTTTTGGGAATTGATCATTGGCGGACTGCTGGCCTATGCCCTGATGCACAAGGCCGGTTCAATGGCCCGGTATGCCAACGCGCAGTCCACCCTGGGCATGGCTTTGATTGTTGCGGGACTGGTGTTTGTCAACAGCGAACGCGCATTTCCGGGCTGGTGGGCGCTGTTGCCAACACTGGGCGCTGCCTTGCTGATCTCGGCGGGGCCCTTAGCATGGTTTAACAAAACAGTGCTGTCCAACCCGGTCGCCGTCTGGTTCGGCAAGATCAGCTACCCCCTGTACCTGTGGCACTGGCCCTTGCTGTCCCTGGCCATGCTGTGGAATAACGAAGAAACGCCGGCCGGCCCGGTTCGCCTTGGCCTGGTGCTGCTGGCCATCGCGCTGGCATGGCTGACCTACAAGTTCATCGAGTTGCCCATACGCGTTGGCAATACTGGTTCGACTCCGCAACTGGTCGGCGCTTTTTGCCTGGTCGGCCTGTTGGCGATGCCCATTGTTTTGCTCAATGGTTTCCCGGGCAGGTACATCAACAAGGACGAAACCCGGGTTTTCCTGGACCAGTATAAAAAATTGACCCGGCTGGGCTTGTCCGATTATTACCAGGAGCAATGCGATTTTTCAGAGTGGACCACCGGCAAGAACAAAGGTTCGATTGACGCGGCCTGCACCGCCACCAGCGGCGACCGCCCGGTCTACCTGCTGTGGGGAGACTCGCATGGCCAGGCCCTGTCGTTTGGAATTCGCAAGAACATTTCGCCTTTGGTACAACTGGCACAGGTGGTCACCAGCGGGTGCAAGCCAAAACTGCATCCTGACCCAAAGAACGGGACTGACAAGTCGGCATGCCAGGCTAGCAACGAGTTTGCGATTGAATTCATTAAAAAGCATAAACCCGCGCGCGTGTTTATTGTCCAAAGCCAGGACCATCAATTAACCGACTGGAAAGAAATGGCCAGACTGGTTGAAGCGAACCACGGCGAACTCGTACTTGTCGGACCCGTACCGCAGTGGAGGCCCTCCCTGCCCGTCATTGTTGCGAGAGACCTGAAAGCCAAGCATGACTATGTCGCAGAGGGCCTTGATCCCAAGGTATTGGATACAGACGGAAAACTTCATGCCATTTATGCAACAAGCAATGTCAGGTTCGTCTCAATCATCGACAGGTTGTGCCGGCTCAACGAATGCCGCGCCAAGGTGCCGTCCTATGACGGATTCGACTTGATTGCGCTGGATTATGGGCACCTGACGCCGGCCGGCTCCGACTTTGTTGCCAAACAGGTGTTGCAGGATTTTTTAAGCCCTCCCGACCTACAACAGATGGTGTCCGCACGGTGATGGTTCGAGCCGGTCGGTCGACGGCATCAATGTGCAGCATGTCGCTGCACAGGATGAAAGCCAGCAGCCTGGCAAAATTCGATGTTCTGGTCTTGCCTGAATAAGCGGCAACAGGCAATGTTGTATTGGCTCTCAAGTTAGCAGGCGAACCATAGACTATGGCTCCAAACCCGTTTCAGTGTCTTAGGGCCTCAACAGCAAAAAAAACCGTTGTTCCACATAAGCGCTCCCGGCGAGCCATCGATGGCACAACCCGCCAGCTCAAAATTGCAAGGCAATTGATCAGCAAGCCATCAGCGCAAAATCAGAACCGGCACCTCACTGAGCCGCAGCAGCGTGGTCGTCGTGCTGCCGACAATCAGCTGACGGATGCGAGAAGTACCGTAAGCCCCCATCACCAGCAGCGATGCGCCCTGCGCCTTGATCAGCGCAGGAAGCACTTCTTCAGGCTCACCCGGCTCCAAACGGACTGTGGCGTCAAAGCCAGCGGTAGCTAGGGCCAGCCGAGCCTCTTCGAGCTGCTGGCGCGCCAGTGCGGTATCGGCGCCGGCCATCGCCACCAGCACGGGCAGACCTTTGAGCAACGGGCTACGCGCCACCGTATCAATGGTCTTGCGCGCCGTCGGGCTGCCATCAAAGGCCATGACAAAACGCTTGGGGGCTTCGAAAGCCTGCCCGGTCGAAACCAGCACCGGACGCTTCACGGCACGGATCACGCGCTCGACATGGTGGTCCAGATGGATTTTCGACGCATCGGTGGCGCGGTAATGCTCACCGAGCACATAAAGGCGTGCGTCCGGCTCCATCTCAAGCACGGTGTCGATCAACTCGCCGTGGCGCAGCCGGACATCGAGCCGCAGCACACCGCAAGCGGCAGCACGCGCTCGTGCGCTCGCCAGCAGTTGCCAGCCCACTTCCTGTGCCAGCTTGCCGCGTTGCGCATCGAGCGTGCTCAATTGAACCAGCAGATCTTCCTGCGCGCCCAGCCCAATGGCCCCGCTGAAGTCGTTGATTTGAGGAGGTTTGGGACTGCGTTCGAGGACATGGAGCAACTCCAGCGGCGCATCGAGCCGCAGCGCGGACCAGGCGGCCCAATCGATCACGGCGGCGGTGTTGGCGAGGCCGTCAATACAGGCGTAGACTTTATTCATTGTGTGTTCCTTTGGTCTGGTGGATGCAGTTAATGCATGAAATTTTCAACCGCGCCGGGTTTGTCGTGAATCGCAAAGCGGTCCATCATGGTGGTGCTTGCATCATTCAGACCAAGCACCTCCACCTCGGCGCCTTCGCGCTTGAATTTAAGAACCACCTTATCGACGGCACTTACCGCCGTGATGTCCCAGAAATGGGCGCGACTGACATCGATCCGGACCTTTTGAACCGCTTCCTTGAAATCAAACGTATTGATGAACGTTTCGGATGAGGCAAAAAACACCTGCCCGATGACGTTGTAAGTGCGTATCTTGCCGCTGGCATCCAGCGTGCGGTCTATGCGCAGCACTTTGCCGACCTTGTGTGCAAAGAAAATGCCCGACAGCAGCACGCCGACAAACACTCCCTTGGCCAAGTCATGCGTGGACACCGTCACCACCACGGTGGCAATCATCACTAAGGTTGAACTGGGCGGATGCTTGCGCAGGTTTCGTATCGAGTCCCAGCTGAAGGTACCGATGGAAACCATAATCATGACGGCCACCAGCGCTGCCATCGGGATCTGCTTCACCCACGGACCGAGGAAGACGATCATGAGGAGCAGAAAAACGCCGGCCGCGAGAGACGACAAGCGGCTGCGCCCGCCGGACTTCACATTAATCACCGATTGTCCGATCATGGCGCAGGCCGCCATGCCACCAATGAAGCCGGAGGCGATGTTCGCCACCCCCTGGCCCATGCACTCGCGGTTCTTGTTGCTGGGGGTGTCGGTCAGTTCATCGACGATGGAAGCGGTCATCATCGACTCCAGCAAGCCGACAGTTGCCAACGTGAGGGCATAGGGAAAGATGATCGTGAGCGTCTCCAGGTTCAAAGGGACATCCGGCAGCAAAAATATGGGCAGGCTGTCGGGTAGCTCGCCCATGTCGCCCACGGTTCGAATATCGAGCTTCAGCGCCATTGCCACGCCCGTGAGAACGACGATGGTGATCAGTGGAGAAGGCACCGCTTTGGTGATGTAGGGAAAACCGTAAATGATGGCAAGACCGGCAGCCGTCATGGCATAGACCACCCAGCTGACATTGGTCAGTTCGGGCAACTGCGCCAGAAAGATCAGGATCGCCAGCGCGTTGACAAAGCCGGTGATGACCGAGCGCGAGACAAAACGCATCAGCGCGCCCAGTTTGAGTAGTCCCGCAATGATCTGCAGCACACCTGTCAGCACCGTGGCAGCGAGCAGGTACTGAAGGCCATGGTCCTTGACCAGCAGCACCATCAGCAAGGCCATGGCGCCAGTGGCCGCAGAGATCATGCCAGGTCTTCCGCCAGTGAAGGCGATGACGACCGCCACGCAGAACGAGGCATACAGGCCGACTTTGGGGTCAACCCCGGCAATGATGGAAAAGGCAATGGCCTCGGGAATCAGGGCAAGCGCCACAACGATGCCGGCAAGCAGGTCGCCCCGGATGTTGGAGAACCAGTCCTGGCGGACGGATGAATAGATTGTTTTCAATGGGTATGGACGGCGTCAGGCATGACCGGGCGGCCGTGAGTCAATAGGAAAAAAAAAGGGGGGGGGGGGTGAGGGAACTAAGCGCTGCAGCAGAAAAGCTGGGCTGGCGAGTTCGGTAAAAATCGCGGCGCGTGGCGCCGGAGTGATGGCCTAGGGCGGCGTCACAGAGCAAAAATAGCCTCGGGGCAACTCGCGTCCGCGGTTGACAACCTCAGTGGTGGAGATCCTATGACAGCTAATTTTCACAGGCTAAGTATAACAATTGACTTGAAACGGCTCACTTTCCATGCTGGTAGGGGTGATTGCATGGAACATTTAACTCATGGGTTTTTCGCAGATTTTCAACAACATCAATATGTTGCGAACCTATATGTGATTGCTCTGGCCATGCAGGCTAAGGTTTTGTTACCTCGTGGTTGATGCAGCCTGCAGCAGTGCTTTGGGCGCTGAAATACGCTTGCCGGCATCCCATGGAAAGCTGGCACCGTCAGCGAAATATCACCTTAAAAAGCCCACGCGATTTTTCATCTGTGCGCGCTCCAGATCCGGCGTGCTGTCGGCCTGAACCTGAAAGACTTCGGCAAACATCGGGACGAGGAGCTTGTTGCCGTATTCGCTCAGATGGTCGTCGTCAAAATACAGCGGCCGGCCGGCCGTCCCTGGCGCCCTGGCAGCGGCCATCTGGCAGGTATGGCAAAGGGTCGAGGATTTTCACGCCGCAGCGCTCGCGCGCGGCATCCTGCGCGCGCCAGACAAGGCCATGGCGCTGGTGGTAGTCCAGCAGCGAAATGGAAATGTCTTTGTTGGCTTGGCCGACCAGCATGGCCCGTGCCATCGCGTTGGGTACGTGGCTGCGCATCTCCGGCAGAGGACGCACCAGGTAGACGGTTCGGTCCCGGGCCAGTTGGCAGGCGGTGTCGGTGACCTTGGCCGCGAATTCAAACAGGAAGTCCGAGGTGACGGAAGGCGGCATCTGCGAGAAAAAAACAAGCGGCATGCTTGCTGCCGAGGGATCGTTTTCACCGAGCGCATAAAAAGTCAATCGGTTCAGCACCACCACGGGAATGTGCCTAGGCATGGCATGGAGCTGCTGAAATATCCCGTCGATGAACAGCTTGCAGTCATAGCCTTTCGTGGCTTGCGCCTGCTTGAAACCAGGCGCCGGCGAGATCCCCGACAAGGTCGGGCAGCCACCGTAGGTCCATTGCATGACGCCATCATGGGCTCCTGGCACGGCCGCTGCCAGCGCGGTCACAGCCGCATCGGCATGGCTGTCGCCCAACAAAATGGCGGCCAGGTTCTGACCGCCATAAATGCACGAGGGTGAAGTAACGCCGCCTTTGTCCACATGGCAGCCGTCGCGCCGGGGATTGATGTTTTTGGATTCGGCCGAGACCGCCTCAATGGCCACCGAAAACCGCCCGGCAATGCCCTCCTGAACCCGAATCCCCACCCCCGGCACAGCCACTGCCGCCATCGTCGCGAGCAGCGCTGCAGCGCCCCAGCGCCACTGCGGCCGGCTCAAATGAACACGCGCCGGCGACTCCACCAGCCGGTAAGAGGCATCCCCCAGCACCAAGGTCAGCGCCAGACCGGCCGCCATCGCCGTGGCATCTGGCTGCACTTCAAGGTAATAAAACAGTACCACCACGACCGGCCAGTGCCACAGGTACAGCGAATACGAACGTGTGCCCAGCCACTGGGCAGCGCGGTGGCCCGTCCAGGGCGAATCAGCGCGGGCAGCGAGCAGCACCCCCACCGTCCCCAGCACCGGCACCAGGGCGCGCCAGCCCGGCCATGGCGAGGCGGTGTCAAAGCCGGTAATAGCAGCAATCACCAGCACCAAGCCGGCCGCTTCAAGCGCCGTGCGCTGGCGCGCTGTCAGCACCACGCGATGCGCCAGCAGGTACGCCAGGCCGCCAGCGAGCATTTCCCAAGCGCGGGTCGGCAGCAGGTAAAACGCCGCCGTGGGCTGCAAGGGCGTTGCCGCCACGGACAAGGCAAGCGATGCCAGCAGCCCTGCCGCCATGAACCCGGCAAGCGGACGTCGGCCGGGGCGCCATTTCCATACCGCCACGACCACCAGCGGCAAGAGCAGGTAAAACTGCCATTCCACCGCCAGCGACCAAGTGTGCAGCAGCCATTTTTCGTGCGAAGCGGCGTCAAAGTAACCCGCCTCGCGCCAGAACTTGATGTTGGACAGAAAAACCAGGCTGAACACCACATGGTTGCCCAGCGCGTGGTAGTCGATTGGCAACAATATCCACCAGCCCAGTGCCAGCAGCACCGCGCACAGCACGATGAGCGCTGGCAAGATGCGGCGCGCCCTGGCCAGGTAGAAGGTAAGTAGGGAGAATCTTCCGCGCTCCAGGCTGCCGACCACGATGGCGGTCATCAAAAAGCCTGAAATCACGAAAAACACATCGACTCCGACGAAGCCGCCGCCCAAGCCCGGCACGCCAAAGTGGTACAGGATGACGGCGACGACGGCCCAGGCGCGCAAGCCATTGATGTCACTGCGGAAACCAGAAGCGATGCGGGCATCCTGGGTCATACGATCCTCTGGGTTTTTCTTGTTGTCGTGAAAATTCTAGCCAGGCCTACAAGGTAGCCAGGGTTACCCTAATGTTCCATAATTAATAGCAGAACAGGCATGCAACAGGGCGCACAGTGGCAGGGAATGCCGTCTTTTGCAGCCTTCGCTGATGGCCTGTGCAGCATTAAAAGATGCGGGAGACAGTGCCCCTTGCCGGCGCAGCAGCGCGGTCGTCGCCTTGGCGCCGTTGTCGGTCCTGCCAACTGGCGCAACTCGACACCATGTCGAGCGCGACTTCCTGATGAAACCAAGCGCACACAGCGCCACCAGCAGCCAACGCTCGATGGAGTTCAGCGCTGCGGCATCGACCAAGTTGAAATCAAAATGAAACATTGGCAATAGCATCAGTCCATGCCGATGGTTGGATACGGCAGTTCATCGCGCCAAGCGCGCGATGAACTGCCCGTGAATGTCGCCGCGGCAGTTGGGCAAGGGTAAGGCCATGAGGGCGTTGTTCGAAAGGTGGGGCCAGCGGATGATTTTTTGAAATTCGGTGAGGCTGCTGTTGACGGCGGTCAGCGCAGCACGAGGACCGGCACCGGGCTGGTGCGCAGCAAGGTCGTGGTCGTGCTACCCATGATCAACTGGCGGACGCGGGAGTGGCCGTAGGCGCCAATCACCAGCAGGTCCACTGCATGCGCTTTCAGGTAATTCATCAAGGGGTCGCTTCAGAAAACGGAAAAAATCGTACGCTAAGCCGGTTGCAGCGGTCGTAGCGGCCTGAACTTGCCCGGGCCGATTTTGGCGCTGCTGCGCCAGAGGTAGTCACCCGTCAGGTTGATGTGCTCCCAGCCGAGCGGCGACAGGTACTGCAACAGCGCGTCATCGACCGCATGGCCGTTGCCACGCAGTGCGTTCGCTGCCCGCTCCAGATAGACCGTATTCCACAAAACGACGGCCGCCGTCACCAGGTTGAGGCCGCTGGCCCGGTAGCGCTGCTGCTCAAAACTGCGGTCGCGAATTTCACCCAGCCGGTTGAAGAACACGGCCCTGGCCAGCGCGTTGCGCGCCTCGCCCTTGTTCAACCCGGCATGCACGCGGCGGCGTAGTTCCACGCTTTGCAGCCAGTCCAGGATGAACAGCGTGCGCTCAATGCGTCCCAGCTCGCGCAGGGCCACGGCCAGACCGTTCTGGCGTGGGTAGCTGCCGAGCTTTCTGAGCATCAACGAGGCCGTCACCGTACCTTGCTTGATGGAGGTCGCCAGCCGCAGGATGTCATCCCAGTGGGCGCGGATGTGTCTGATGTTCAGCCTGTCGCTGCTGATCATCGGCGCGAGCGCGTCATAGCTGGCATCGCCCTTGGGAATGAATAGTTTGGTGTCGCTCAGGTCGCGGATGCGCGGCGCGAAGCGAAAGCCCAGCAGGTGCATCAAGGCAAAGACGTGATCGGTGAAACCCGCCGTGTCGGTGTAGTGTTCCTCGATGCGCAGGTCGGATTCATGGTACAGCAGGCCGTCCAGGACATAGGTCGAATCGCGCACGCCGACATTGACCACCTTGGTGTGAAACGGCGCGTACTGGTCGGAGATGTGGGTGTAGAAGGTCCGCCCTGGACTGCTGCCGTACTTCGGGTTGATGTGCCCCGTGCTCTCGGCCTTGCTGCCGGTTCTGAAATTCTGACCGTCGGACGATGACGTGCTGCCGTCGCCCCAGTGCCCGGCGAAGGGATGCTGCAATTGGGTGTTCACCAATTCAGCCAGCGCTGCCCCATAGGTTTCGTCGCGGGTATGCCAGGCCTGCAGCCAGGCGAGCTTGGCGTAGGTCATGCCGGGGCAGGACTCGGCCATCTTGCTCAAGCCCAGGTTGATCGCATCGGCCAGGATGGCGGTCAGCAGCAGGTTCTTGTCCTTGGCCAGATCGCCCGATTTCAGGTGCGTGAAGTGCCGGGTGAAGCCCGTCCACTCATCCACCTCCAGCAGCAGCTCGGTGATCTTGACGTGCGGCAGGATCATCGCCGTTTGGTCGATCAGCGCCTGCGCGTTGTCGGGTACCGCCGCATCGAGCGGCGTGACCTTCAGGCCCGACGCGGTGGTGATGATGGCGTCCGGCAGCTCGTTGGCCGCCGCCAGGCGGTTGACCGTGGCAAGCTGCGCCTCCAGCTGTGTTAGCCGGTCGTGCAGGTACTGGTCGCAGTCGGTGGCCACGGCCAGCGGCAATTCGCTGGACTGCTTGAGGCTGGCGAACTTCTCGGGCGGCACCAGGTAGTCCTCGAAGTCCTTGAACTGGCGCGAGCCCTGCACCCAGATGTCGCCCGAGCGCAGCGAGTTCTTGAGCTCCGACAGCGCGCACAGTTCGTAGTAGCGCCGGTCGATACCGGCGTCGGTCATGACCAGCTTGTGCCAGCGCGGCTTGATAAAGCCGGTCGGCGCATCGGCGGGCACCTTGCGGGCGTTGTCGGTGTTCATGCCGCGCAGCACCTCAATGGCGTCGAGCACGCCCTTGGCTGCGGGCGCGGCCCGCAGCTTGAGCACACCCAGGAATTGCGGCGCGTAGCGGCGCAAGGTGGCGTAGCTCTCGCCGATGCGGTGCAGGAAATCGAAGTCATCGGGCTGCGCGAGCTTCTGCGCCTCGGTGACGCTCTGGGCAAAGGCATCCCAGGACATGACGGCCTCGATGGCGACGAACGGGTCGCGGCCCGACTGCTTGGCGTCGATCAGCGCCTGGCCGATGCGCCCGTACAGGCGCACCTTGGCGTTGATGGCCTTGCCCGACGCCTGGAACTGCTGCTGATGCTTGTTCTGGGCCGCGTTAAACAGCTTGCCCAAAATGCGGTCGTGCAGGTCAATGATTTCGTCAATGACGGTGGCCATGCCCTCGATGGCCAGCGCGACGAGGGTGGCGTAGCGCCGTTGCGGCTCGAACTTGGCCAGATCAGCGGGCGTCATCTGGCCACCCTCGCGGGCGATCTTGAGCAGCCGGTTCTGGTGAACCAGCCGTTCGATGCCAGTAGGCAGGTCGAGCGCCTGCCAGGATTTCAGGCGCTCGATGTGTTCGAGCATGTGGCGCGAGTTCGGTTTGGCGGGCGACTGGCGCAACCAAGCCAGCCAAGTCGTCTTGCCGTTGTCGCGGCGCTTGAGCAGGTCATCGAGGCGACGGTGATGCACGTCCGAAAGCGGTTCGGACAAGGCTTCGTAGATGCGCCGGTTGGCGCGGGTGATGGCCTCGGCGCAGACGCGCTCGATGACATCGAGCGCCGGAAGGATGATGTGCCGGTGGCGCAGCGCATCAAGGATGCTGGCGGCCAGCACGATGCCCTTGTCCGTCTGCAAGGCGAGCTCAGTCGCAGTCCGCACCGCCTGCCGGTAATGCGCCAGGCCGAACGGCTCCAGACTCAGGTAGGCGCGCAGTTCAAGCAGATGCTCGCGCCGGGTTTCCTCGCGCTCGGCATACTGCGGCCAGCAACCCAGATCGGTGCGCAGTTGCCGCGCGATCCACTGCACGAGGGGCGCCGGCACGGCGGCATCTGGCAGCAGCCCTTGACCCGGAAAGCGCAACAGGCACAACTGCACGGCGACGCCCAAGCGGTTCGCATCGCCGCGCCGCTGGCCAATCAGCGACAGATCGGCCTCGCTGAACGTGTAGTGCCGGATCAATTCATCTTCGGTATCGGGCAATGCCAGCAGGCTTGTCCGCTCAGCGGTGGACAGGATTGAACGGCGTGGCATGGCTAACTTTCTGTTCTCAGGTACTGATACAAGGTTTCGCGGCTGACGCCAAACTCGCGAGCAAGCTTTGCTTTCTGCTCGCCAGCGGTGACCCGCCGTTGCAGCTCGGCCACCTGCTGCGGCGACAGTGCCTTCTTGCGGCCCCGGTAGGCCCCACGCTGCTTGGCGAGGGCGATGCCCTCACGTTGCCGTTCGCGGATCAGGGCGCGCTCGAACTCGGCGAATGCGCCCATCACCGACAGCATCAGGTTCGCCATCGGCGAGTCCTCGCCGGTGAAGGTCAGGCTCTCCTTGACGAACTCGATGCGCACGCCGCGCTGGGTGAGCTTGTGCACCAGTCGGCGCAGATCGTCGAGGTTGCGTGCCAGGCGATCCATGCTGTGCACCACCACCGTGTCGCCCTCGCGCACGAAGGCGATCAACCTTTCCAGCTCGGGGCGCTGGGTGTCCTTACCCGATGCCTTGTCGGTGAACAGCCTGTCTACCTGAACATGTTCAAGCTGGCGTTGCGGGTTCTGGTCGAAACTGCTGACGCGTACATAGCCGATGCGCTGATCGTGCAAGGTGACCTCCTGAGGCCAATGTGTCAGGATGAAATCTATAACCCTTGACGGCGCGTGTCAATAAATCCAGATAACGACTCTATTCTGACGGTTTCGTGTGGAATGGTCTGACGCCCGGTTAGGGTATGCCTCAGATGGACACCATCCTTCTTTAGAGCTTCAGGCCGTCTCAGGCGAGTCGAACGCGGCATAGCGTACGATTTTTCCGTTTTCTGAAGCTCACCAAAATTCAGGAGAGCTAAAAGTCACAGAAAATTAACGATGGGCGCAGCAACGCAAGCGTTGAAACAGCCGTTTTCTCCAGCGTGATGGTGTAGGCACTGCTTTGCCACCAACGCGCCGCCATGAAGCCTGTGAGGGTTCGAGCTGGTCTACCTGGTGGACTGCGTCCCCCACCCTGCGCTAACGCTCCGGCCCCCTATGCCGCTTCGCGCACGAGACGGATGTCAACTTCTCTGTCAACGTACTTCCATTCCTCTGCTGCACGCAGCTCGGAAAGCAACGTGTTGAACTCAGCCTCATGGATTGGCGCGAACTCGAACCAATTGAGAAAATCGAACGGTTCATTTTCTGAGAGGTCACGGCAGTGGTGGAGCTTGCGCGCTATTGCAGGCAAGTAGTTAAGCCCGATTTGGATGTGCTTTGACTTTTCGAAAACGCGCCGACGCTCGTCTTGCGTGAATTCCCACCAAGCTGCGTTTTTCCGGATCGGTATCAACGCAGCGCAAGTTGCTTCTGGGCGCGCTAGCCCTTGCTGCTTCGCCACAATTTCGTTCTTTTCTTCGCGCATGACATACCGTTCATTGCTTGTTATTCCACGAAGTACCCAGGGCGCATTGGCTTCAAGCTGCAACTCTGAGGCAGATATTACGTTGAGCCTGTTGGCTTCAGGCAGTGGCTTGCCAACTATGGTTTCGGTTCCAACGATCCGCCAAAGACCGATGTCTCCGCCGACGAATGCAAATAATCGCGTATCCATTTCAACCTTTCATGTTGATGTTTAACTTTTTTACAGCTTCAAAGAACCTATCTGCCCATCCATGCTTGTGCATCATCGCCTCGCGCAGGATTGCATTAATACGGGTCTGATAGCTCTTTCCATTGAATTGGACTCCCTACAGCCTTCTCTCGCCAGAGTTTCTGGACCAATTGCGCTTGTACTGGCGCGCCTGCCGATCCGGCGCCAAAGGCGATGACTGGCTGTTTGCCAGCCGCCGCGATTCCTCCCGGCCTCGCAAGGGCGCAGGCATCACCAAGGCCGGCGGCATCCATTCGCTGCGGCATTGCTTTGCCTCGCATCTGCTTGAAGGCCCCGGTATGAAGAGGTATTACGTGAGCAAGTCAGCCAGCTCATCAGCTTAGCGTACGATTTTTTCCCTTTTCTGTGACGACCCCATCAAGCTGCTCTCAGGCTCACCCAACGCAAACGAAACGCGCCCGTTGAGTCCGGCTGCGCCCAAAAAGGTGCGAGCCCAGGCGAGATGGCTGGACGCCTCGTCGCTCTCCTCACCGGCCATCACCACATGGCACAGCAGGTCTTGCAGCAGCGCGCTGCTTGCCACGGCTTGGAGCATTTTTCGGCCTTTCGCGCTGCCGTCAAAGGCAACGGCAAAGCTGGTGGGCCTGCGGTATCGCTTGGGAACCACCAGCACCGGGAGCCGCACTGCACGGATGGCTTGCTCGATGTGATGGTCCAGATGCAATTTTCTGCCTGGCTCGGCAGGGTGGTTCTGTCCGAAAATAAATAGCCTGCATTCGGGCTCCAGATCCACCAAGGTTTCAACCAAACTTCCGTGGCGCTGTCGGCTTTGCACCGTGGGGATGCCCGCCTCCCGGACTCTTTCTGCAAGCGCATCGAGCAGTTCGCGGCCATGGTGCTGCGCCAGCGTGCTGCGCTTTTCGTCCAGCGCACTCAACTCCTGCAACAAGGTTTCCTGAGCACCCAGACCGATGCTGCCGCTGAGGTCGCTGCTTGGTGCCTGTTCAGGGTGCCGGTCCAGCACATGGAGCAGTTCCAGGGGAGCCGCCAGCCGCAACGCAGCCCAGATCGCGTAGTCGCACACATTGCGCGCAGAAGGGACCGAATCGACGCAGGCCATTACTTTTTTCATGGTTTTCATCGCTTAATGGCCCATCATTCGTTCAACGGCATCAGCCTTGTCATGCACGGCGAACTTGTCGACCAGGGTCGTACTTGCCTCGTTCATGCCAATGACTTCGACGGCCGCGCCTTCGCGGCGGAACTTCACCACCACCTTGTCCAGGGCGTTCACCGCCGTGATGTCCCAGAAATGCGCCCGGCTGACATCAATGCGCACCCGCGCGATCGCTTCCTTGAAATCAAAGCTGGCGATGAAGGCATCGGCTGAAGCAAAGAACACCTGGCCCACCACGGCGTAGGCGCGACCTCGCCCTTCGTCGAGGCTTTCGCTGTCCACCCGCAGCACGCGGCCGACCTTGTGGGCGAAAAAGATGCCGCTCAGCAGCACGCCGACGAACACCCCCTTGGCCAAGTCATGCGTGGCAACGACGACCATCACCGTGGCCACCATGACAATGCTTGAGCTCGGCGGGTGCTTGCGCAGGTTCTTGAGCGACTCCCAGCTGAAGGTACCAATCGACACCATCACCATGACGGCGACCAGCGCGGCCATGGGAATCTGCTGGACCCATGGACCCAGGAACACCACCATGATGAGCAAAATGACGCCCGCCGCCAGGGCCGAAAGCCGTCCCCGGCCACCGGACTTCACGTTAATGACCGACTGGCCGATCATGGCGCAGCCGGCCATGCCGCCCAGCAAGCCCGAGGCGATGTTGGCCACACCCTGGCCGACGCACTCGCGGTTCTTGTTGCTCGGCGTGTCGGTCAGCTCATCGACGATGGAAGCGGTCATCATCGACTCCAGCAGGCCCACGACGGCCAGGGTCAGGGCGTAGGGAAAGATGATTTGCAGCGTGTGCAGGTTCAGTGGCACATCGGGCAGCAAAAAGACAGGCAGGCTGTCAGGGAGTTGACCCATGTCGCCTACGGTGCGAATGTTCAGTCCGAGCACCATGGCTACGCCGGTCAGCACGACGATGCACACCAGGGGCGAGGGCACCGCTTTCGTCAGCAGCGGAAAGAGGTAAATGATGCCCAGGCCTGCGGCCACCATGGCGTAAACAGGCCAGGGCGCGCCCATCAGTTCGGGCAGTTGCGCCATGAAGATCAGGATGGCCAGCGCATTGACGAAGCCGGTGACGACGGAGCGCGAGACAAAGCGCATCAGCACGCCAAGCCGCAGCCCGCCCGCCACGATTTGCAGCACGCCCGTGAGCAGGGTCGCCGCCAGCAGGTACTGCAGTCCATGGTCCTTGACCAGCGTGACCATCACCAGCGCCATGGCGCCGGTGGCCGCTGAAATCATGCCGGGACGACCGCCCGTGAAGGCAATGACGACCGCGATGCAGAATGATGCGTACAGCCCGACCTTGGGGTCCACCCCGGCGATGATGGAAAAAGCGATGGCCTCGGGAATCAAGGCCAGCGCGACAACGGTTCCGGCAAGCAGATCGCCGCGGACGTTGGACAACCAATCCTGGCGTAAAGTGTTTTTGAATTGCATGAGTCAATAGCGAAGACGGCCAGCGCCCGCGCAGGGCGGAGCTGGATCAGGAAAAAGCGGGTGGCGGGGGAAGCGCCTCGTGGTGCTCGCAAGGAGCAGGGCTGAATTTGCGCTTAAGGCGGCGTGACGGAGCAGAAGTAGCCGCGCGGCAGCATGCTGACCGGATAGGACTCCGGTCTTCCAGGAACATTTTGGCCTGTATGCTGCATCAAATGATTTTAGCTGCAGTGGTTTTACGCACAAGCAAAACCGTCGATTTGGCTTGCTTTTGGCCTGCTTTCTTTAACGAAATGCCAAAGAAGTCACAGCATCTTTTTCTGCTCGGATGAATGAAGTGCGGTCATTTTTCAGTGTTCAGCATGGTGTCAGCCGCTGCTGGAAGTGATGGCAATGAGACGGTCTGAGGCGGCTCAGCCGCCCATGCAAACGTTTGACTCAGCTGGTCTTTGAGCGCCATGGCCCCGGCCACACTGAGGTGATGCGCATCCCGGTAAAGGGGCACGCCCCCCTCGATCAGCCTGCACTCCGGTGCGCAGAGCCAGGGCACCGGATCCACATACTGAAACTGCACGTCTGGCTCGAATTCGCCGACCACTGCCAAGAACGGCGCATTGGTCAACTTTTCTTCGCTGCTGGACGAACGCGCGCGCTGGCGGCCGCTGGCAACTTCCAACGCCAAGGCGGCCGGAACGCTCTTGTTGTAAGCCGGCACCGGTCCGATCAGGATCACGGTGCGCTGGCCCTGCTGGAGCCACTTCAGCGTTGCGCGCAACCCGGCTTGGGCTGCCGCTTGACCGTCCATAGCCTGACCAGCGGAGGACGCCATTTGAATGGGGCCGCCTTCACGAAAATAAGTGCTCCAAAAAGCGGTCATGACCACCGTCTTGATGTGCGGGTGCGCCACCAAGTACGCCTTCACCTTGGCCTGCAGCGCAGGACACGCGGCCCGGATCGCGCTGCCTGCCTCGAACACGGGCGCGCAGCCCAGATAGGGCAGCAACACAGCCCGCTTGCCCTGCTGGCGCAGCACCTCGTGCAGCGCCGGCGCAAGCGACACCAGGTGGCTGTCACCCCACAGCAGCATCTGCGGCTCACCCTGGCCGCCTCCCAGCAGGCAAGCGGCCTGAGGCGCCAAATCGCTGCAGTGCTCATACGGAATTAACGGCGAGCGGGCCTTGTCCAGACTGACCACGGCAGGCGTGAACCGGCCTGGAAACCCGCTCATCACCACCCCGGCTGCGCAAAACAAGCCAAGCGCGAGCACCAGCGCCGCCCCGGACGGCAGGGCCAGGCGCGCCAGGCCACCGGCGCTGCGCCGAAACGGTTGCTCGACGAAATGGTAAGACGCGCTGGCCAGCAGCAAGGAGACCAGCAACAAAAGCGGCCAAAAGCGCGACAGCGGCTCCATGCCATTGGCGTACTGCGCCAGTACGATCAGCGGCCAGTGCCATAAATACAGGGAGTACGAAATCAGGCCGACATAGACCACGGGCCGCCATTGCAGCAGCCGCCCGGCAAGCGTCGGGCCGCTGCTGCCCGCATGGATGACAGCTGCAGCGCCGAGCACCGGCGCCAAGGCCGTTAGGCCGGGAAAGACAGTTGCATCTCGGTAAAAAAAGCAAGCCAGCATGATCGCCATCAAGCCGCTGGCGGCCAAGGCTTCTCGCAGCAGGCGTGAGCCGATGCAAGGCAGCACGCGATAGGCGAGCAATGAGCCGGCCAGCAGCTCCCAGGCACGAAAAGGCGAGAGAAAAAATACAGCACTCCGGTTGCCCTTGACCACCATCACAGCACCAGCGAGCGAGACCAGCGCGCAAGCCAGCACGATCCAGACCACGCGCTTGCGCCAGTATCGGTAACACAGCAGCAAGAAAACCGGGAACAGCAGGTAAAACTGCTCCTCCACCGCCAGTGACCAGGTGTGCAGCATGGGGTCGAGCTTGCTTTCGGTGGCGTCGAAGTAGCCAGACTGCTGGTGCCAAAGCAGCACGTTGGAGGCGAACAGCAGTGTTGCCAAGGCAGCGCGCAGCGTGCCGATGTAGTCGCTGGGCAGCAGCACGGCATACCCTGCCGCGAGCGTGACCGCAAGCATGGCAATCAAGGCGGGAAAGATGCGCCGAGCGCGCCGTTCATAGAACCGGGCAAAGGTAAAGCACCCTTGCTCGATCTCATCGCTGATGATGCGGGTAATCAAGTAGCCGGAAATCACGAAAAAGACATCGACTCCGACGAAGCCACCAGGAAGCAGCCCAGAGGAAAGGTGGTTGAGCACGACAGCGAGCACGGCGACGGCGCGCAGCCCGTCAATATCACCGCGGTAATGGGTCAAGGCCATAGGAGGCGCTCCCTGCGATTATTTTTGAAATTCATGGCATCGGCACAGCCAGGAACGACGCACTTTGACAAGCGCGCAGCATCAGGCAAGGTTGCTGAAAAGCCCAAAGGCAAAGAAAAATGGAGGTGTCGAGCCAAGCGCGCAGTTAGGCGTCTGGCAAGCCCGGTCATCAGGGCGCATTGCGCGCCGGCTCAGGACTTGATCAAGGCGGCGTGACGGAGCAAAAGTAGCCGCGCGGCAGGCCGCATCCGGGGTAAGACACCTCGGCTGGGAAGAGCATCAGGCTTGCAGCACGCATGAAAAAATTATACAAGAGGCAATGATGGGACGAGTATCAGTTCGATGGCTGAAAGCTTGTTGGGGACCTAGGCCATCGCCGCCAGCTGCATTTTTTTCTAGCGCTTAAACCATTGATAAAAAAATGATCGTCGCGTATTTACGAAGCAGCCATGAACCACTGTTTCACGAACACGATTTCAACGAAAAGATTTCACCTGGTTCGGTCAGCAACAGACTGGCAAGAGCGAGCCGACCTGCAGAACTGTTTGCTCCATTGTCAACATTGGGATAAGCCACTAGGCTGTCAGCAATGTGCGACGATTTCGATGACCGCAGCACCGCCAACCAACCACGCGCCGTCCGTCAGCATTGGCTACAGCAGGAACATCGCTGCAGCGACCATCGTCGGCAAGGCAGCGCCGAGAAGCAGCCCCACGGCGCCTATGGACTCGTCATTAAAGCCCTGCTTGAGCAAGGCAACGCCGGCCGGGTTTGGCGCATTGGCAATCACGGTCAGACCCCCGCCCGCCACAGCGCCGGCAACCAGCATGTACTTAGCCGTATCACTGATGCCTTCAATCAAAGAGCCCAGATAGGTAAGCGCAGCGTTGTCCGTGATGGCAGTCAGTCCCAGGGCGCCGAAGAACAAGGCAGTCGGCTCCAAACTTGAAACGATGGGCTGCAGCCACCATTGCTGCATGCCTCCGAGCACGACCAGACCGGCTAGGAAAAAGCCCACCAGCAGTGCCTCCTTCAAGATGAGGGGCGTTTGGTAGCGGGCATAGGCTTGCGTGAAGCCCAGGAAGAACAGGAACAAGCCCAGGAAAATGACCGGGTGGTGCGCGAACGCCACGACAGCGGCCAAAAAGGCCAGGTGAATCACGCTGACGAGGGCCGGAATGCGGCTGCTGCTTTCTTTTTTGGCGGCAGGCTCCACATCGGCAAGGTGCGGGCGCAGCACCAGCATGACGACCGTCGCGTTGATAAGGACCGCGATGACGGCCTTCCAACCGAAGTTGGCCACCATGAAGGCGCTGTCCCAGTTCCAGGTGGCGGCCACCATCAGAACCGGGGGCGCCGCAAAGGAGGTCAAGGTGCCGCCGACTGAAATATTGACGAACAGCACACCGAGCGCGGCATATTTCAGCCACTCTGGAATGCCAGGACGAAACACCAGCGGCGCCAGCATCAACGCGGTCAGCGTCATAGCAGCAGGCTCGGTGATCAAGGAACCAATCAAGGGCACCAGCGCCAGGCACAGCCAGACCTGGGCGATGATGAAGCGAGCCGGCGCAAGCCGGGCAAGATAGGCAACCAAGGCCTGGATGGCCTCCACCACGGGGCGCGACGCGGCGACCACCATGATGACGAACACGAACAAAGGCTCGGTGTAGTGTCTGGACTCGGCGTACTCGATGGCTTGGGAACCACCCACCGTTAAGGCCATGGCCGTGACGAGCACAACCGCTCAAAAGCCGAAAACCACCTCCACTTCCCCCAGCAGGTGAAACAGCCCTTCATGCTTTGGGTAGGTATGGGCGAGTCGCTCGAAGAACTTTGTCGAAAACGTATGAATTAACGCGAGTGCGAAAAGACACGCGGCGATGATGTCGATGTTGGGCATGGTATTGAGCATGAGCTATTACCGTACCATGAAAGCTGACCATGCCCGCCGAACGCCGATTGACTGGCGGACCATTCTGGTGGTGCCAAAACGGTCCATGTCAAGTTGGCTGAGTCAAGAGTCTGCGAAGGTTCGCTTTGGGCACTGACCCTAATTTCACGAGCGGCTTCTGGCGAGCAATGCGTTGGACTGCCAGAAAACTGCCGGTCGCGAATACCCGGTTACGCTGTTCCGGCGTGATTCACGCCACTTCCAGACTGGCCCCTTGCCAAGCCCGCCCGAGGCGCTGGTAGCCGCTAGCCTACAACCTCATCAACTAACGATAAAAACCGTTACCAGCTTGTAAGCCAAGGCAGTCTCTCAAACAGCCTTGGCAATCGGCATGTCCACCCACGCGGTCGTATAGCCCGGCGTCAAGCGTTCCTGGCGCATGCCCCAGAGCCGGGTTCGGTCATCGATCCCGCTGCTGGCCAGGCGCACCATGCCCTTGCCGTATTTTTCGTTCAACGCATCGATCGTGGCCATTAGCTTGACTCGCTCCCCAATGGTCTCAGGCTCCAGGTCCAATTCGCCTTGGTACAGGCTGCCGGGCACCAGGTCGAGCAGCATGACGCCCGCCTTGATCAGCTCAAAGCCGGGCTTGTAGATCGAGCGCAGACCCAGCACGGCGGCCTGCACGAGGCAAGCGGTGTCCGCCGTCGGCCGGCGCAGTGGAACATTGGCGCTTTGCGAAAAGCGCGGCCCCGGGCGGTGCGGCGAGGTGTGGGCAAACACCAAGACTTCACTGGCCACGCTGGCCTGGAGGCGCAGCTTTTCAGCCGCGCGCGTCGCAAACTCGCTCACCGCCTCAATGAGCGGCCCGAGGTCCGTCACCGGCCGGCCAAAGCTGCGGGTGCAGGCAATCTCTTTCTTTGGCGTGGGCTGCTCGTCCAGGGCAATGCAGGACAGGCCCTGAAGCTCGCGCACGGTGCGCTCAAGCACCACGCTCCAGCGTCGGCGCACGGTAGCCGGGTCCATGCGCACCAAGTCCAGCACGGTGCCAATTCCGCCCTCCTCCAGCTGCCCCGCAATGCGCCGGCCCACGCCCCAGACTTCGCCGACCTTTGTCGCGGCAAACACCGCGTCCAGGTCGCTTGCCGGCAGGGACGCCAAGTTGCACACCTGGGCGAACTCGGCCGGGTAGCTGCCGGGCTTTCGCTCGGCGGTCTTGGCAATATAGTTGGCCAGCTTGGCCAGGGTCTTCGTCGAACCAATGCCGATCCCGGTCGGGATGCCGGTCCACTGCAAGATGCGCTCGCGCACGGTTTTAGCCCGGGCGGTGAGGTCCCCGCGCACCCCTGTGAGGTCAATGAAGCTCTCGTCGATGCTGTAGATTTCCTGTCCAGGCCCCAGGCCCGCGGCAATCGACATCATGCGTTCCGACATGTCGCCATAGAGCGTGAAGTTGGCCGACAGGCCCACCAGCCCGTCGCTGTCGTTCAAGTGCTTGACCTCGAACCAGGGCGCGCCCATGGCAATGTTGAGCGCCTTGGCCTCGTTGCTGCGGGCGATGCAGCAGCCATCGTTATTGCTGAGCACTACCACCGGCCAGTGCTTCAGGCTTGGCCGAAAGACGCGCTCGCAGGAGACATAAAAGTTGTTGCCGTCGACCAGCGCGAACAGGGCCATGGCAGTGCTCCTTGGGTGGTTTTATGGTTGGAACGCGGTCGTGCCGCCCTTGTACCCCCCTTGTGCCGGTACGTTCGGGGAGTTTGCTACGGGCGCATCTTGCGGATCGTGTACGTGACCACGCCGCAAATCGTCAGGGTCTGTCCTTCCTTGAGCAGGAGGGGCGGAAACGTCGGGTTGGCTGCACGCAGCGAGACCGAGCCGCCCTTGGCGCAAAAATGCTTGACCGTGAACTCGCCATCGACCTCGGCGACCACCACGTCCATGTGCTGGGGCGCAAGCGCCCGGTTGACCACCAGCAAGTCGCCGTCGCAGATGCCCGCGTCCACCATCGAGGTGCCGCGCACGTGCCAAAAGAACGTGGCCGCCGGGTGCGTGACCATCAGGTCGTTGAGGTCGCAGCGCTTAACCGCAAAGTCCGCTGCCGGCGAGGGAAAGCCCGCCCAGACCGTGCCCTCGACCATCGGCAGCGGCAAAGGACCGCTCGATTCAAAGCGCGTGGCGGTTAGCGGCAAAGATCTGTACATATATACAGTATTGTAACCCTGGCGCTTTCAGGGACATGCACGGTGCAATCCCGGATGTCGGCAAACCAAGACTTGGAGTAGGAAAGGAAGTCCAAGCCGGCCCCTGCCGGCAAACCCAAAGGGGCCAGGCGGGGTGTGTGGCAGGCGCTATCGGGTCAGCGGCTCAGCTTGAACTCGAAGTAGGCCTCGTCCGATTCGCCCAGCAAGCGAAAGCCGGCCTGCCGGGCCAGGTCCGAGGCTTTTTGCCATTGGGTGGCCTGGGCCACCTCCTCCTTGCCAACCTGGTCGTTGCCGCTTTCGCTGACGCTGAGCCAGGCGCGGTAGGCGAGCACGACCTCCTCCGGCCCGCCCAGTGCCTTTTCCAGGGCGCGGCGGTACTGCTCCTCGGCTTTCGCGCGGGTATCGTCTGGAATCTCAGGGAAGTCTTGCAGGGTGATCCAATAGGTCATGCTGTTCAGTATGCCCAATTTTGACAGCCCTGCCATCGTTCGATAGCTGTAAGTTATCCACAATTCCGGGTCTGTGAATAACTTTCAATAGCCCTTACTGATAAGGGTAATGTGGATAAATAGCCCTTACCCATAAGGGTGTTCGATGGCGAACCCCACTTACCCATAAGGGCCTAATAAGAAGAGATTTAAAGAGAAGAATGGATAACTCGCCAAACGGCCTGCGCCTATTTTTTGAGCATGCGAAAACCGTCTATCGGCAAGTCACACTTTGCGAAGCGCCTTGATGCGCTCATCGTCCGAGTCACCAGCAACGTTCTGCACATTCATCGTCGGCGTGTTGTGGTCGCCATTAAAAGTGTTGTTCTGGATGTTCACCGTCAGGTTCACCGTGATGGCTCGATCCGTCGGTAAATTGCCAGTTTTGGCTAGGCGCTGCAGCTCTTCAACAAACCCCTGAAACTCCTTGCCGACATACTTGCGCTCGGCCGTGGCCCAGCGCTGGCCATCCTGGCCGTCGATGTGCACCTTCTCGACCACCGAGTAGAGATTCGACCGCCCTTTTTTCCCGACCGTCAGCCAGCCGTGCTTGACCAGCTGCTTGAGCGCCAGGCGGATCGTGTCGTCGGTCACGCCGATCTGCTCGGCAATGACCGGGATCGAAGGAAAGGCGCTTCCGGTGTGAAAGTCGGTGTGCCCCTTGATGACGATGTACACCGCCAGCGCCATGGTGCCGATCTTGGCAATTTCCTTGTCGTGGCTAAACGAGCGCAGCACATGAAACCATGTGCCGTTAACTTTCAGGCCGTCCCATAAGTCGCCCTGCTCTATCTGCAGTGCCCGCGACTCGCTCGGCGTGGTCATGCCTGGCGCGCCTTGAGCAGCCGGTCCGTTTCCTTTTCCAGCGTGGATACGACGATCTTGGTCATGCTCGAATCGTAGGTGGTGTCGCCCAAATACTTCAGCTTGAGGTACAGCCGCATGGGAATCTTGAAGTTCACCAGCTTGACCGCCTCGGGCGCACCCATGGCCGCTTCATCCCATGGAAAGCGGGCTTCTGGCGCTTTGGGCGGCTCGACCGGTGCAATGACCTCAGCCACAGGCGTAATCGCGCTGGCAGCGTCCTTGGCGGGCTGTTCGGTCCACTCCCGCACCTTGTCCAAGCCGGCAAGCGCCTCGGCTGGGCTGCGCATGGGCGGCGCCGAGCGGATCTTATTTTGTGGTCCACTTTTCATGGAAAATCTCCTGGTAGAGTGAAATCATTTCGAGGTTGGCTTTGGCATCGGCCAGCGAAGGATGCAGTTCGGTCACGCCCAGGCCATCACGCGATGCCTTGCGAAAGGCAATCCGCTCTGTCACGACCGATTCCATGGTGGGAAACAGGTCGGCATAATCCTTCAGCGCTTCCTTGACCTCCTGCGTTTCGCGCACGCTCGGGTTTGGGCTGGCACCGTTGATGAATGCCATCGCGTTGACGGGCCGCTCGGTGCGCTCAGCCACCTCGCGGATCAGCCCGGCCATGCGAGACAAGCTCCACACGTCGAACTGGGCCGGCTTGATCGGAATGATGCAGGTGTCGCATATTGCCAGCGACTGGCGCATTTCCAGCGAGTCACGCCCGCCAGCATCGACGATCACCACGTCATACTTGCCAGCCAGGTTCACCAGGTCATACCCGACCTTGCCGGTTTTGCTGACGCAGGTGATGGACGGCTTGACCTCGTTTTCATGGCGCATCGCCGCCCAGGTATTGGCCGACTCCTGCCGGTCTGTGTCCACCAGCAGCACATCCTTTCCAGCCAGCCGGCACATCGCCGCCAGGTTCACGGCAATGGTGGTCTTGCCCACCCCGCCCTTCTCGTTCGCGATCAAGATAAGCATGTCGGTCCAATCGGTAAAGTTAAGCCGTTCTTTACAGGCTTTCCGGCAAGTAAAGCCTTTACAGTATATCTAGCCTTTACCGTCTTTACTGAAATTACAGTAAAGGTTTTTAATGAATTGCATCCTGACAATGGTGGGCTACCAACAGGCAAGTACCATGCAGGCTTTACAATATGTTTTAACTTTACTTTCTTTACCGTCTTTACAGTAAAGAAAGAATGTAAAGTCTTTACAGAATAGCTATGTGGTGATTGCTCTTGAGGTGTTGGATTGTGCAGGCTATCGGCCGGGTCCGCTGTGCCGCCAGTGCAAGGTTTTGACCGCCAAATATCATCCTGAGATAAGGGCAGTTTTCACTGCGATCAGTTACCCGAACGCCTTGCCCAGCTCGTCCACCCGGCGCCGGATGGGCGCGCGGCCATAGATCGCCGTGGTGGTCTGGATCGAGGCATGCCCCATCTGCGCCTGGATCACGTCGAGCGGCACGGCCCGCGCAATGGCCCGAGTGCCGAAGGTGTGGCGCAGCCAGTGCGTCGTCGCCCCGGCCAGGCGATCGCGCTCATTGGCCGGCAGGTTTGAGGCCCGCACCGCCTTGGCCAGCCAGCCCTTGACGTGCTCGTAGAGCGCCTGGTAGCCCACCGACGCCATGGGGTCCAGGCTGCTCGCCAGCAGGGGTGCGGTAGGTGGTGCTTCCTGGACTGATCCCAGGCCGCGCACGGCCAAGTAGTCTTGCAGCGCCGCTAGCGCCTGCCCCGGCACGGCCGCAACCCGGTTTTTCGAGCCCTTGCCGCGGACCTGCATGACCCAACCCTCGGGCTCCATGCGCAGGTCACCCAGCGTAGCTGACAGCAGCTCGGCCGAGCGCAGGCCCACGGCCTCGACAAACAGCAGCGTGAAGCGGATCCGGGCGCGCGACGGGGAGGGCGCTTGGCCGTCCACAAAGCGAAGGACTTCCAGCATCGCCGCTTCGCTGAGCGCCTTGGTGTCGAGCATTTTCTGGCCCGGGTCGTCGCCCGTGGCCTGGTTGACCAGCACCCAGGGGTTGGCATTCAAGTACTGGGCGGACTGCAGCCAAGCAAAGAGCGACGCGATGATGGCGATGGCCTGCCGGCAGCTGGCGTGCGACAGGGGACCGCGAAACGGCGCCCAGCCGGGCTGGCCGGGCGCGGCGCGGGCCCGGGAGATCCAGCGCGGTGGGATGTTTTGCAGGAAGACCATGAACGCGCCGCAGTCGGCCACGCTCATCTGCGCGAGCGCGCTACCTGCGCGTTCATACTGCAGCCACAGCAGCAGGCGGTGGGCTTCGCGCTGGTAGACCCGCACGGTGGCCAGCGAGCCGGCCCGTGCCTGGATCCAGCTTTGGACCGCCTGCAGGTCCGAATCCACATCCAGCAGCGGACGCGCCAACGCCATTGGCTTGACTTCCTCCAGGACCAGGTCCCCTGAGACCCTCTCGGGTTGCGCGGCAGAGGCGCGAGAAATGTGCGCACGCGAGGGCGCGCCCCAGAGCGCCGGGGTGGCCGACAGCGCAAACAGCGCCCTGGCGGGCTGCACGTCCCTCGGCAGGAGCGTGGCCAGGTGGCGCTCGAGGCGCCGGGCCTTGGCGATGCCGACCGCAGGCAGTGCGGCAAACCAGCGCCCACCCGCCGAGATGCGGGCGTTCAGCGCCCCCAGCGTGAGCAGGCCCGCAGTGACTAATTTTGCCGCCAAGGCCTCGTCGAACCAGCCCGCAACCAAGTCCGAGGGCTGCGGGGTTTCGGCGGCCAGGCCCTCAAGGCGGCGCAGCAGCGTCAACTGGCGCTCCCGCAGGCGCTGGCCGCGCGCGGTTTTTCGCTCCAGCGGAAAGGCTTCAGCGTAGAGCTTGACCACCTCGCTTTCGCTGAAACCGTCCAGGCCGTGCTGCTCTACAAACGAATCCAGCGACGGACGGGGCGCGCCTTCTGAAGTACGGATCGTGAGGCCCACCAGGCGCCAGGCGGACTCGCCCCGGCGCCGGGCCACCGCACGCACCGCGTCAACGGCTTCCTGGTGCGCCGTTTTCGCTTCATGGCCGTGCTCAATGCCGAGATAGCGCCGGGCGCAGTCGGCCAGGTCGAGGCCTTCGGCACAAGCGCGCAGGTGCGCAAAGTGGTGCGGGCCCAGGCGGCGCACAAAGCGCGCGCCAGGCGCCGGGGAGGAGGGGGTTGATGTCATGGGAAGGCGGGTGGGCAGAGGGGCAGGCGGTAACAGTGGCGGTGACAGGAGTAAGTCCCATTGTCGTGCCAAACCGGGTTTTGGCGGCGTTATTTTACCCTGAGATAATGACACTTATCTTAGGGTAGTGGGCTTATTGATGAGCTTCGGGGCCGTTCATTTTCATAAATCTGTACCCAGGTTTTTCATGAATCTGTGCCTGCATAGACAACGAGGGCTGTCAGATGGCCTTCATCCCACCATAATTTCGCTCAGCTACGGTACGCTTTTATGAAAAATTCCACGTGGGGTACGTTTTCGTGAAAAATATCTTTTCATGATTTTGAGCCCATATTTTTCGAATTTCAAGGAAATCAACACCTTGCGTGCACAGGCTGGGTACAGTTTTATGAAAATGAACGTTTGCCTAAAAGTGTTGCTATCTTTGGCCTAAAAAAGTTCCAGACCAACCGCTGGTGCAGACTTCCGGCCAAAACCATCTGGCAGCAGGTATCGCTCACTGCGTGCCCTTTGCACGTTCATTCATTTCGAGAACACTTTTAGGCCAAGTGACATGTCAAGTACGTTTTTAGGCCAAGGAATTTGGCCTAATTTTGATACCGGATTTCTTGAAAATCAAGTGAATCAATGCCTTACGCCAGAGGCCGGATAACACTTTTAGGCAAATGAACGTTGACGGGAGTTTTTTAACGTTCATTTGCCTAAAAAACTGCCTGTCCCTGGCTTAAAAAAGTACCTCATGGACCAAAGTAGGCGTGCAATTGAACGCACTGGCTCCAGTCGCACGGAAAAACCGGTGCTTAATCCCAAAGCTAAGGGCCAGAAGGGAAGGCGCAATCGTTCATTTGAAGCACTCTTTTAGACCAAGCGACACTTCGGGTAGCTTTTTACGCCAAGCCATTTGGCCTGATTCGCACCCTGCTTTTTTCAAAGTCAATTGCACCCTTATGATTAACGATAATCAAAATTATCAAAGGGAGTTGAAATGGGACGCAAAGGGAAATCCAGTCCAGCAGAGGATTTCATCCAAATTGCATCGAAGTTACCTTATTGGGCGGCACTTTTTCTGGCCGTAATCAGCTACTTCTTGCTGCATGCATACGCGACCCAACCGACCAACATTGTTGTTGTGCCAGGCCAAATTGCAAACGCCATGATTCCAGCTGTCCTAAAGGGCTTGGCAACTGCAGGCCAATATGTCATGCCGATTCTGTTTCTAGCGGCGGCAATCCTTTCATGGTTTGGTCGTAGCAAACCAATTTTCCTCCAAAAAGTTAACACTACGTCCAAGCCTGCCCCGGCAAACTTCCGCAGTTTCAATTCACCCAGCTGCCCACTTTGTTCCAACGAAATGGTGCGTCGCGGAGCAAAGCGAGGAACTAACGTCGGCAAGGCATTTTGGGGATGCGCCAAATACCCTGCATGCAAAGGCACTCGCGTAGCTGAACAAGCCTGACGGGCATCAGCACCATGGCATATAGCTGGGGACCAAGTGGGGCGGGCAAGCTGTTCACAACAACCCCGCAGTGGTCACTCACGTTCGATGGCGACAGCTTCACGCTAAATATCGCCGGACTCAAGAGCGTCACCGCAAATCTCCTGAGAAGTGAGGAAATCGAGATAAAGCCTGGCGTAGTCTGGTCCTGCGTGCAGTTTCCGTATGGCCCAGGAAAAGTCATAAATCTTGACGGTATCCCCAATGAAGAAGCCACGTGGATGCTGTCCGTCCTGTCCAATGCTTGTGTTGAATTCAAACGAAAGGCACAAGTCCAAAAGTTTTTAAAGAACTTAACGACATCCTTGCAGCCTGCGGTCCAGTGGGCTGACGACGCAACCACATCTTGTAAATCACAGTTAAAAAGTCACGGTTGGCTCACCACCGAATTCAGTTCGGCACTGGAAAAGAGCAAGCCGTCGAAGCATTTGGAGGCGATGCAGGAGCCAGAAGTTGTTGAATATCTTATCAATCAGCCGGAAATTTTTCAGTCAGCAATTCGAATTTGGACACGTGAAACCAGTGAGTTCACCAGTGCCATCAATGAACGACTCATCTCCAAAGAACTGGTCGACAGCAAAAGCTTTTTTGACGCGGTTGAGAAATCTCCGCTGACGCAAGAGCAAGCTCGCGCTGTCATCTGTTTTGACAACAGGATTCTGCTAGTGGCATCAGCGGGTTCCGGCAAGACCTCAACAATTGTGGCCAAAGCCGGATATGCCCTGATGAAGGGTTACGTTCAGCCCGAGCAGATGCTGATTCTGACCTTCAACAATGTTGGTGCCGCTGAATTGCGGGAACGCGTCAAAGCACGCCTCTCGAAGCTGGCCTTACCTTATGACAAGATTGTCGTCAGGACTTTCCATGCCTTCGGGCTGGAAGTCATTGGAGCCGCTACTGGAAAGAAACCGAGCCTTGCCCCCTGGCTTGAAAACGGTGACGATTTGAGAGCACTGGTGGAGTCGATTGAGAAGCTGAAAGTCGAGGACCCCGGCTTTCGCGCCACATGGGGGCTGTTCCGATTCGTATTGGGGCAGGACTTGCCAGCGTTTGGCAAAGAAGCCGAAAACCCCGACTCATGGGATGCCCAAACAAGGTCTTCGGGCTTCCTGACTCTTAACAATGAGATTGTAAAAAGCCGAGGTGAGCAGCTCATCGCGAACTGGCTGTTCTATAACGGTGTGCGATACAAATACGAAGCGAAATACAAGGTTCAAACTGTTGACCCAACTCACCGCCAATATCAGCCAGACTTTTATCTTCCGGACATCGATGCCTATTTAGAGCACTGGGCACTTGATGAACATGGAAATCCACCCAAATCGTTTCATGGCTATTTGGACGGGATGAAATGGAAAAAGCAGTTGCATGAAGCCAACGGCACCACACTTTTGGAAACCACAGTCGCAGGGCTCTGGTCAGGAGCGGCATTTGATTACCTAGAGCGAGAGCTCACAAAACGTGGCATTGAACTCCAGCCTGACCCCGAACGCCCCGTTCCAGGCCGTAAACCTATCGACAACCATCGATTGGCGAGAACATTCCGTTCATTTCTCACCCACGTAAAAAGCAACCGGCTGATGACCGAGCAGCTCAACAAGCGGTTAAGCCTTCAAGTATCTGGCCCCTTCAAATTTCGGCACATGCTTTTCATTAAGCTTTTTGAGCGAATTTACGCAGCATGGGAAGCCCGTCTCAGCGTCGAAGATTGCATCGACTTTGAAGACATGCTCAATCAGGCCGCCGACCATATTGAAAATGGAACATGGACTGGGGCCTATAAAGTGGTCATGGTGGACGAGTTCCAAGATTCCAGCCAAGCCCGAGCGCGGATAGCCGCGGCATTGGTAGCGAAGCCTGGTCGTTGCCTGTTTGCCGTTGGGGACGATTGGCAGAGTATTAACAGATTCGCGGGTGCCGACATCAATGTCATGACCGACTTTGAGAGTCGTTATGGTAAATCGAAAGTGATGAAACTGGAATCGACTTTCAGGTGCCCACAGTCACTTTGCAACGTTAGCAGCGAGTTCATCCAGAAGAATCCCAAACAACTTACCAAGACTGTCTCCGCTGTAAATCATGATGTCGATGAGCCAATCCGGATTGTTCGGGTGGATGATGAAGGCGCAATTCAAGCAGCAATTCGAGGGCGCATTGCCGAGATTGCAGCTCAAAGCCTGGCAAGCGGTAAAACGTTCACATCCATCTATGTACTCGGTCGATACCAAAAGGATTCTGTTTTTAGCCCACCCAATACCAGTGCGCGTGACCTAAGCATCGAATTCATGACCGTGCACTCTAGCAAAGGACTTGAGGCAGACCATGTCATCCTTCCGCGACTCACATCTGGCGTGCTCGGCTTTCCCAGCCGGGTCACTGATGACCCTGTACTTCAGCTCGCCATGCCTGAAGGTGATGGGTATGAATACGGGGAAGAACGCAGACTGTTTTATGTAGCGCTGACAAGGGCCAAACAATCGGTCACCATCGTCACCCTCGCGAACAAAGAGTCACCATTCGTGCACGAATTGGCGGGTGACTACCAGATACCCATTGGAAATCTTGACGGCTCAAACTTTTCAAGTGAACGATGTTCCTGTGGGAATGGCTTTTTTGTTAAACGGAAAGGGGAATTCGGTCAGTTCTACGGTTGCAGCACTTTTCCAAGCTGCTCCATGACGAAGCAGTTTATCGAGAAAACCACGGCCCCACAGGAGTACGAAAAGTCCCCCTCCCCAGATATGGTGGCGCCCACAGAGAAGCCAGTATCAGTTCCATCCGCACTATCACCTACACCAGCACAGGTGCCGGCTGAAATCGAACTCATTGGATTTAAGGTAACGCATCGCACGCTGGGCACCGGAATCGTGGTCCGAGTGCGCGAAGCCAGTCCCAAAAATTACATTGTTATCCAGTATGACTCTGGAGGCGAATCTGAATATGGGGAAGATATTTTTACTGGTTGGGGGGATTACTTCACTCACTCTGGCAGTGCTGCATTAATGGCTACGAGGGCTTACTCAAAAAAATCTCTATGCACAAATCAGTTACATCAGGCTGCAACCCCAGTCGACCGCGATGAGCTGATTCAAGAACGACACCGATTGAAGGTCGTCGAATCCGGAAAACAATATATGGGAGTGCGACCAGTCAGGAAAGGCAGATTCAATCGAGTCGCGAAATGCTACGCCTGCAAATCCCCGCTGGACAATTCAATTAACATGGAATGCAGTTCATGTGGCTGGATTCTTTGCTCTTGCGGGGCATGCGGGTGCGGTTACGCGTTTTGACTTTGATTTGCGCAAAGGTCTAGGGGCTGATAACGATTAAAAATTTAAGATTCGCGAGTGGCGTCACTCGACTTGCTCGCTCTTCTTGCTCGCTTCTTTGCTGCCGCGAAGGACGGATAGTCCAAGTACCATAGACCCATAGACTTGTCGACCAGTTAGCCAAGCAACAGTTTCGCGTATTGCTCCATACATCACACTGTGGGCGGTAATGGTTACTCCTCGAATTGCCTCTTCATCAGTAAGAGTGTCATCTGTATGGAAGATTCCCATGCATTGCATGTCGAAGTGATAGGGAGCATCGCTTCCTCTGTTCGCATTGCAAACGGACGTCATCGATGCGACCCATCCTCCAACCTCTCCAGGCACCTTATTGACTGTTATATCGTTGACTGGGTGACTGGGCGAAATTGGTCCATTTGGCTCATAGTCCGGAACAGACTCAACTAAACATTTCGTAAAGATGAGCGAGTCCAGTGTTATCGGGTGAGGCTTATCTTCACTCATGCTGCTAGCGCAAATCGTTCATCGTTCGCCGCGCTGACATTGCTGTCGTCAAAATGAACTCCACTAGGAGTCATTGAGTGCTTCGTAAATTCGAGAAGCTTATTGAAAAATGCGGAACACTTCCCTAGGGCTAACTGTGCTGAGGCGGTTGTGTCGCTAGATGTTTCGACCTTCTTGGTAAACTTGTCCTTTTTAGCGAGGGCCTGCAAGAACCCTGCAGTCAGCCGTTTCTCAATTAAAGGAAGAACCATCCCCGCTTTAGCGGAAAGTTGCTTCATAAAGTTAGCATCGGCCAATGCAAGTGCCATCATCCTAGACATAGTTAGGTCAGGATATGAGTTTTCCGTTTCGTATCTGGAAAATGCGATCGCGCTTTTTCCAAAAATTAACGAAGCTTGCTGCTGAGTGATACCGTAGCGTTTCCGAAGTTTTAATACTTCTTCACCCATGAGCCATTCGCCGTAATGAGTTTTCCGCCCGGCTAATGCTACCAAATTGCAAGCTCGTTGGTCCCGAGTAGTGACTTTTGTGTGACAGTGATTGCAAATAGATGAAGCTAATGCGACCTCCACCGGCTTATGCGCCGGTGGAGGATTGAAAGTACGAATTTCGCTGAACGAGATTAATTCACCGTTGCGACAAGCTGGGCAGTTTTGCATCTTAATTTTGATACCTACTTGGGTGACAGGATATGAGGCATATCTTTAGAGCGCCATTAGCATCCGCCGAAAATTTAATGTAGTATTTCAGTGCATTAGGGTCTCGTTCCCACGCTTCATCATCAAAGCGAACAACATATACATCGCACGCATGCCTTGAGTTAGAGGCCGATTTTGCCCACTCTGACTTTTTATAGTCTTGAGGCTCAAGTATTTTGATGAACTCACAGATGGATTGTTCATCCCACTGCATTTGATAGAGGTCATCATCTGCGCTGTCAGTAGCGACCCATAAATCGTTCGGCGTGATCTCATCATTAGTGATGCACTCCTGTATAGCTGCTAAATCTAACAACATCCCGCCTTCGATTTCCCTGTCGTCATCTTCCAGTAGTAAGGGGCAGGCCGGTGGAAATCGGAGCCACAGCCTAGGGAGAGGAACTGCATTATTTATCACTGTGATAAGTTTGTCAAGCTGCCAGTTTTCGGCCTATGGGTCGAATGTGGCCGAAAAATGACCATTTGTTAGTATTTGACAACGGGACAGGTGTGTTGTGCGGTTGCCAGCGTAGCTTGCGATCGCGCGAAGCTCAAGCATACCGTCTTTGTGACTGTAATCATGCAATTAGCGCATTCAAGCTAGCGTCTCTACGCTACCCAAGGTCAAGCTCTTAGGTCATCATCAGCCGGATCAAATCTGCTGGCCAGATGAGCATTTAGCCGCGCAGCGCTCCTTTTCAGCAGCTTCTCGGCGTCCAGCACCACAGGTAACCCCGGAAGCTTGCAGAGCCAGTGCTGCTTGAAGTGCTCTTTCTTGGCCTTCTACGTGGTCCTGGCGTAGGCGGTCTGCGTGACTTCAATCACCATGCCCTTTACGTCCGTGCCTACGAGGGAGACGTTTTCCAGGGCCGTCAGCAGTTCTTTGCCAGTTTCCAGCTCGAAGAGTTCTGCGGACAGGGTTTTATTGGGCGAGTTTAAAAATCACGTTTAATCAGTAATTCCGCACGGCTGGGGCCGGCACGAAGCACGTCTACCGGGTCAAAATTACCCAGGCTATCCCACAAAACGTAGACATCGCAAACCACTGGATAAGCATACAGCTTTCAGCGCGACTGATGAGGATAGGCCGAATGTACAGTTTTAAAGCGGCATGAGTCACACCACTATTGACCGATGTGCAGTCATTACGTTGGTCAAAAAGCCCGTGAGCGCCTTGCCCGACTGGTCGCTTATGTTCCACCTGACTGGGTGCCGCCTTCTGGCAGCATGCATATCTACCCGACCCAGCTCGAGCCGATCATCCGCCGCCCTCCCGAACGTGACTCAGGTGATGAAGCAGTTCCGGCTAAAGAGGCTGTGCTTGCCCATTTCGGCCTGCCCTGGTTCTTGAGCCCCAAGCCGCAGGCAAAAAGGTGGGCGCCAGTGAACGCCAGGCCGTGGGCAGCCAGTTGCGCGAGCAGTGCCGGGCGCGTGTAGGCAGCGGCCCAGCTGACCACGCTGAGGTCGCCTGGCAGCTCCCGCCCCCGCGCGGCCAGAGCCAACACGCTTTCGAGCTGGTCCCGCTCGGGCGTGCCCAGCCGGTGAATGAAGTCGGCGAGCTGCTCTGGATGGGGCGCGGGCGTGCCGCGCGAGGCGCCCACCTGGCGCCACAGCTGCTTGAGCTGCTCCAGCGCCGCGGCATCGCCCCGATGAGTTCCTGGTGAATGCATCATCATGGCCAATCAGAGCGTATGGCGCGTTTGCAGGTGCGCGCCCAATCGGATGATCACGCTGGCGTCCTTCAGGCCGCAGCGCCGCTGGACTTCTGGCAACGGCAGGCCGGCGTTGAGCCACATCGCAATGCAGGTGTTGCGCAGCGTGTTAGGGCCCATCTGGTCGATCTCGATGCCGGGCAAGCTTCTGGCCATGTGCGCCCGGCAGATCTTGTACAGGCCCTTGCTGCTCAGCGCCGAGCTCTTCGCCGCGCCGACTAGCAGCCGCTCACCCGCACCCGCGTGGCCCATGGCTCTGACCTCCAGCCAGTCATGCAGAGCCGCGCTAGTGCGGGCGTCGAGCACCAGGCAGCGCGTTTGCACGGCACGCGAGCCCGACAGCGCCAAGGTGTAGGTCAGCCCCGCCGGGTGCGCGGCCGTTGGGGCCAGAAAAGCACTCTCGGGCTCGAACGAGCCAAGGCTCGCCAGCCCCAGGCGCCGGGCCACCTGCCCGGGCGTTCCTTCATGAGCCTGGACGCACCCCAGGGTCAAGCCGAGGAGTTCGGTGACAGTCAGTGCGCTTCGCATCATCAAGAGCAGCACCAGGCGGTTTCGCCGTGCCTGGAACGACTGGCCGCCGGGCAGGTTACTTTGGAGCAGCGCCCACAGATGCGGGGGGAGCGCGAGCGAGGCGGTTTTCTCGCTGATGGCTGGCATCACCTCAACACATGGGTTGTCCGCCAAGGTGCGGCTGAGCATCGCATAGGCATAGAGATCATTAAGAATGCGCCAGTAGCGCCTGAGCGTGATAGGCGAGACCTGGGCCGACGTGGTGAGCTTGCGCGGGGAAACGGCGCCGGCAAAGGCCTGCACATCCGCAGGGCCGGCCGCGTCCCAGGCAATACCGCGAAGCGCGCAAAAGGCCAGCCACTTGCCCCAGACGAACTCGGCCTGCGCCAGGCCAGACGCGCCCATGGGCTTGCGGTGCGTGTCGGCCAGCCGGGCGGCCTTCCAGGCGGCAAAAAAGGCTAAGCCGCTAGGTGCTGGAGCCAAGGGAAGGGGCAATGCGGCAGAAACAGGAATCATGAATCATGAATCATGAATGAAAAGCGCCTTCTAACCCTGTATTGTGCAGTAAAAGTACATTTACAACCCAAGCCACCCGCGCAAAACCCACCCCAGCCCTGCTCAACCTCCCCTCAAGCCCCCTGAAGCGGGGCGGGCGCGGGGAGTGTCTGGGTGGGGTAAGGGGTTGTTGGTAGATTACATTGCTTGTGGCTTGGGCGCAAACAGCAGTAAATGCTTTTGGATCTCCGGAACTTCTTGCGTAAGCAACTGGGCACGGCACCTTGACCGTGCGGCCGATTCAGGATTGCGGATGCCAGCGGTGAGGCAGCAGTTCCTCGATGCGGCTGTTCATATGCGTTGGCAGTCTTGTCAGCACGTCCCGCAGATAAGCCCACGGGTCATGGCCATGCAGCTTGGCCGACTGCACCAGGCTCATGATGATGGCGGCCCGCTGGCCGGCCAGCTCGCTGCCCGCGAACAACCATGCCCGGCGCCCCATTGCCCATGGCCGAATCAGATTCTCAAGATGGTTGTTATCAATCTGGACGTTGCCGTCAGCCAGGTAAGTTGTCAGCGCCACCCAGCGGTTCAGGCTGTAGTCAATCGCTTTGGCCGTGGCCCCGCCCTCGGGCACGCGTTGGCGCTCCAAGTTCAGCCACGCGTGCAGTTTGGAGATCCTCTAGGAGAATTTTTGGCGTACGGGCTTCCCTGCCGCGGGCCCATGATGACAATTGTGGGAACCGCCGTTCGAAGGGACCAGTTGCAGTTCCCGGGAAGTACTCGTCTATGAGCAGTTGCTGCGCCTTGGTTGTCACTGCGCGCATATCTGCCGCGATACTGAAGGGCATCGTAAAGATGGTCTCAGGGGCGCCGCTGGCCGGCGACTGCGGTGCAAGGCCGACGGCATGCTTGACCGGAGTCGCGCCGAACTCGGTCGGATTTACAAGGAGGTGCTGGTTTGGATCGAACTCTAAAACCAACTGGCCCTTCACAAGTGTCAGAAACAGCGCTGAAAACGGCGCGGGTGCAATCGTTTTGAAAGACTTCGTACCGTCCGCCATCAACGGAGCCACCTCGATTAGGTTGTTCTGGAACATCGCGGCCATGTCCTTCCCAAGGCTAACGGGGACGGATTTGTCATAGTGGATCTGTCCGAAACTGATCGCTCGAATCTGTGGCAGGCAGTCCCAGAATGCAGTGAATTCCGCCAGCGAACTGCGCTCCGAAATACCGACGCGGAACTCCCCGATATCCGTGTTTGCGACAACAACGTTCCCGCAGCTGCCAACCAATCCGTGTTCTGCGCTGATTCCGGGGACGGCTTGCTCTTCAAGTGTGAGCGTCGTGTTCCATGCTGGCGTGGCGACGACGCTGAAACGCACATCCTTCGCTTTGTAGGAGATCCGCAGCCCATATGTACCCGCAGGCTTCGCCTTCCACGGGCCAGGTCCACGCGCAGCGAGAAGAAATCCTCGATTGGTTAGTTTCTCAAGTGCGTTGGACTTTGCGGCAGTCTGGATGCGTTCAAGGTCGCGCTTTGCGATACGAAGGTCTTCAGCCGGTTCCGGGAGCGATGCCCCAAAGAGAGCTAAGCAGGTGGCGAGCAACGCAAAGTGCACCGTGCGCACATGCTCGACGAAGGCCGATATGACCTGCTGCCCTGAATCGTTGCTCATACCTCACCTCCCCCATTCGTTGGCGCAGCTCAGAATTTGTAAATTGCAATTTGCGTTTTATGGCGACGGCATGACTACACTTTGAACAGGTCAAACCCGTCAGTCAATACAAGTAGAAAACAGAATTTGCTAGATTTACGGCAACAGTAGTAGCATCTATCTTGAACTCCTTACGTTTCGAAAATCTAATTCTCATGCCGATGAAATTCAGTGAGCCAATGCGGGGCTATAAAGTGGGGGAGTCCACCGAAAATTCCAGCTGGCTAGCCTTCGGCAACCGTTGATTTCATTGGTTAATCATCAGGAGAGACCAAGATGGTTACTCTTGCTTCTAAGGTTCTTGACTCGGCCTTCGTGCTCGCTCTCCTATCTGCGGCTTTTTACTTCCTCGGCCTGCTTAATGCCGAGGGTGAAGCAGCTGCGCTAGGCCTTCCTCGGTCTCTTTTGCAAAGGGATGTTTGGAATACCGTTGCATACGGTGGAGAAGGATTTTTAGTACTTCTTGTGCTACTACCAGTGGTTTCGCTCGGGCCGGAAGGAGTTGGCTGGTTGGCGTGGATAACTTTCTCCGTCGGCATCCTTCTCGTACTAACTTCTTTTTATCTCTTCCGGACTTCTCCGCAAAGGATCTTTTGGATACTCGGAGCCGTTTATCTTGGTGTGAGTATTCACGTGATGATCGGCTCCTATGCTCAGATGAACAAGAAGATTGAGTTGGCTACCATCTGTCTGAGCCGTAAGCAGTGTGACTCTGTGCCCCTTCGAAACAGAATTGTTTTCGCGAAGACGGAGCAACAAGAAGACCAACGCGTGGGTGTGATCCTCACTGCGTCGGACCATTTTCTCGTCATGTTAAGCAGGAGCGGTTTCGTCGTTATTCCTGTCGCGCGGATAAAACTGATGGAAACTGCTCCAGATGCCTAACCCCATCAATAGGCAAATTGCCTATCGACATAACTCGGCAAAGCTCATTCCCAGGCGCAGTAAGATGCGCGTTGGTGAAACTCTCGAAAAAAAACAGCATGAATGAACTCGTCAAACTCCGCCAGCAAATCGCCGAGATGGAAAAGCAAGCCGCCGAGTTGCAAAAAAAGAACCGGCCCACCGTCCTTGCCGAACTACGCGAGCAGATGGCTGCCTACGGCATCACGGCCGAAGAGCTGAGCCGGCCCGCTGCCAAAGCCGCCAAGCCCAGGGCGCCACTGGTCAAGCCGGCGAGTGCTGCCAAAAGCAAAAAGCCGGTAGTGCCTTCGCCTGTGAAATACCGCGGACCCGAAGGCCAAGGCTGGACCGGCCATGGAATGGCGCCCAAGTGGCTCAAGGACCTGCTGGCCCAGGGAAAAGCCCGAGAGGATTTCCTCATCCGCAATGATGACGCTGCAGCGTCCAGCAGCGCAGCCACAGAGTAAAAAAAGCGGCCGGAATCGGGCCGCCTTTCATTCATATCGCCAAGCCGGCTTGCTAGATGAAAACTGTGAAGCTAGGCACAAGAGGGCAAAACGGCTGAAATTGCGTTGCAGTTTCAGGCAAACAGCAAAAGCGTAAACCGGAGTTTGGCCCTTTCACAAGAACGCGACAGGTTGGGTCGCTGTTGCCGGCGTTGGCGTTGTTGAAAAAGCAATTTTCATGGCTCTGTCACTGTTAGATGTGGAATTTTTTTTCCAGAGGCGTAGAGTTCATAGCGAACCGTGAAGGAGGTTAGCCATGAACGCCGAGACTTTCAATGCGTTGATGAACCAACAGGTGCCCCGGCTCACGCTGCGCCAGCGTGAACTGCTCAAAAAGCGTCTGGATGAACTCGATGAGCAGCAAAAAGGGCTGGCCGTCATTGAGTCGTCCAGCGCGACTGAGCCGCGCTGCTGCCCACACTGCCAAGGCAGCGAGCTTTACCGGCATGGCCACGTCAGTGGGTTGCAGCGTTACCGCTGCCGGACATGCCACCGCACGTTCAATGCCCTGACGGGCACCGCGCTGGCGCGGCTGCGCAAGAAGGGCAAGTGGTTCGGTTTTAGTGAAGCCTTGGCCGCGTCCCTCACCCTTCGCCGGGCCGCTACTGCCCTGCAGGTTCACCGAAACACGGCGCTGCGCTGGCGCCATCGCTTTCTCAGCGGCCTCAAGGCAGACCGCGCGACAACGCTGCAAGGTATTACCGAGGCCGACGAGACCTATATCCTGGAGTCGCGCAAGGGCTGTCGCAAGCTGGACCGCCCGCCTCGCCGTCGCGGCAGCAAGGCGAGCAAAGCGGGCTTGTCCGGTGAACTGGTCTGCGTTTTGGTGGCTCGGGACCGTGCCGGACAGACGCTGGACTGGGTGATGGGACGCGGGCAGATGACAAAAGCCGCACTGGCCGGCGCACTGCAGCCCGTGCTGGCCAAGGATGCGCTGCTGGTGAGCGATGGCAACCGGACCTACTGCGGCTTTGCGCACGACGCGCACCTGGCGCACGAGGCGGTCAATCTGAACGCAGGCGTGCGCGTCAACGGCGCCATCCATGTCCAGAATGTCAACGCCTATCACGGCCGTCTCAAACAGTGGCTGCACCGCTTTCACGGCGTTGCCACGGGCTATCTGGACAACTACCTCGGCTGGTTTCGCGCCCTGGACAGCCACCATGGCGACTCTGGGCAAGCGGTCTTGGCGATGGCCTTGGGAAAATTTCCACATTTAACAGTGACATAGCCAAGTAAAAAGGCTTCAAAACCGAAGTTCCGAAGCCTTTTGTGCTTTGCTCAGTGCAAGACTAAAACAGCTGGTTGCAGCAGCATATTTGCCGTTGACTAGG
>NZ_JAFCTH010000025.1:0-39383 GCF_049895905.1 Polaromonas sp. DSP2-3-2b2
AGCATGCCAGCGTTCATCTGAAGCTTTTCCTTCAGGTCGCACAACTTCAGCACATCAAACTTTCCGAACACGGCCTAATAAAGCGGAACTGAAACAGCATTTTTTGGTGGAGCTTTCCTTCAAAAGTTAGCGCCATTTTCCGATACCGCATAGCTACTATTGGTGTGAGAAAAACGTCTTTTGCTTAGCATATCGATCAATTGACAGCGTCGTTTTTCTCCCTAAAATGGGGTAGGGAGCGTACCAAAAAATTGTCAAATAGTGTTTAAAACTAGCGGTTATCACTAGTTGTTAAGTCTCTTCGGCTGGTATATTGCACTGCAACATACTTCGTTCTTCATAACGTTCCACAAAAAAGGTCCCTTCCAATGCTGTATCAACTCTATGAATCCCAGCGCACGTTGATGGAGCCGTTTGTTGACTTTGCGCAGGCGGCGGCAAAGCTCTACAGCAGCCCAATGTCTCCAATTGGCACATCCCCACTGTCCCAGCGTGTCTCGGCAGGCTACAGCCTGATGTACCGACTCGGAAAGGACTATGAAAAGCCATCGTTCGACATTAACCAGGTCGAGGTTAACAAGCAGGGGGTCAGCTTGGCGATTCATGAACGCATTGAAGTTGACAAGCCGTTTTGCGAACTTCGCCGGTTCAAGCGGTTCACCGATGATTCAGCCACGCTGACGCAACTCAAGGACCAGCCCGCCGTGCTGATGGTCGCGCCCTTGTCGGGCCACTATTCCACTCTGCTGCGCGACACGGTCAAAACGATGCTCAAGGACCATAAGGTCTACATCACCGACTGGAAAAACGCGCGGAACGTTCCCCTGTCCGAAGGCGCTTTCCACCTTGACGACTATGTCAACTATGTGCAGGAATTCATTCGCCATTTGCAGGGCAAGTACGGCAACTGCCATGTCATCAGCGTTTGCCAGCCCACCGTTCCGGTGTTCGCGGCGATCTCATTGATGGCATCACGCGGGGAAAAAACCCCGCTGTCCATGATCATGATGGGCGGCCCGATCGATGCGCGCCTGTCACCAACGTCGGTGAACAACCTGGCAACGACCAAACCCTTTGAATGGTTTGAAAAAAATGTGATCTACCGCGTCCCTGCCAGCTTTGCGGGCAAGGGCCGGCGCGTCTACCCCGGCTTCCTGCAGCATACCGGCTTCGTGGCCATGAATCCTGATCGCCATGCCACCAGCCACTACGACTTCTTCAAGAATCTGATCAAGGGCGACGACATCAGCACCGAAGCGCACCGCAAGTTCTACGACGAGTACAACGCCGTTCTCGACATGGACGCCGACTATTACCTCGAAACCATCAAGACCGTGTTTCAGGAGTTCAAACTGGTCAACGGCACCTGGGATGTGATGTCTCCGGAAGGCGTCCTTGAGCGGGTGAAACCGGGTGACATCAAGACCACTGCCGTGATGACAGTGGAAGGCGAACTGGACGACATTTCCGGCTCCGGCCAGACGCGTGCGGCGCTTGACATGTGCAGTGGCGTGGCGCCAGGGCAAAAAACCCACCTGGAAGCCCAGGGCGCAGGCCATTACGGCATTTTCAGCGGCAGGCGCTGGCGCGATGTCGTTTATCCGGCGGTGACAAGCTTCATCCTTGAACACAACAAGCCGCTTGCGCAGATCGAGAAAGCACCGGCGGTGGCTAAAAAAACAGCCGAGCCCGTGAAGCAGATCCGGACGGAAGCATCCTCGACGGTTGAAATGCTATCAATGCCGGTCGCCGACGAAGCCGTGAAACCGGCCGTCAAACGCCGCGCCAAGGCCACGACCGCCGGACTGAAATCAACGCTTGCCGCCAGTAAAGTGGTCGCAAAAGAGCTTTTGGATGAAGCCGTAAAACCTGCCGTGGCCAAGCCAGTGCTGGTAGCCGTCAAAAATACGGCGACCAAGCCCGAGCCTGTTGTTGAAGACCTCCCAACGGCAACAGCCCTTCCCGTCGTCGCGACGGTTGCCACCGTTGCCCCGGCACCCGAGGCAGGCGTCGAAGCGGCGTTCAACACACTGATTCCTCCCGAGAAATCAGCCGCCTGAGAAAGCCTGGCGCGGTCCATCAAGTGACCGCGCCAGGAAGACGGGTTGGCGAGCGGTGGGACAATGCAGCTTGATGTCGATCTATCTGAACTCCCTCTTTGAGCGGATCAATTCCGCACTGCCGCAGACCCAATGCACGCGCTGTGGCTATACCGATTGCGCGGCTTATGCGCAAGCCATCGCCTCGAATGAAGCGGGTATCAACCAGTGCCCGCCCGGCGGCGCTGAGGGAATTCGGCGCCTGTCCGACATCACGGGCTTGCCAGTTCAGCCGCTGAACCCCCTGAATGGACTTGAAGGTCCTCGCGCCGTTGCCGTCATTGACGAAGCCTGGTGCATCGGCTGCACCCTGTGCATCAAGGCCTGCCCGGTTGATGCCATTATCGGCAGCAACAAAACGATGCACACCGTGATCGAACCTGCCTGCACCGGATGCGAGTTGTGCCTGCCAGCCTGCCCGGTCGATTGCATCATTCTGGAAAATGTCACCGGTACCCGCACGGGCTGGAATGCCTGGTCAGAATCGGAAGCGAACGTCGCCCGGAAACGCTATGAAGTTCATAGCTACAGAAGCAGTCAGGACAAGCGAAAAGACGCAGAAATGCCTGAAAAAACAGTCGAAATTCCGATAAAACAACTCAGCGAGCCACCTTCGCAGGCGCAGCCCGAGGCCGATGAGGCCGACCGCAAACGCGCGGTCATCAGGGCAGCGCTGGACCGGTCGCGCGCCCAGCGTGCATCAAAGGCGTGAGATGTCAACTGCGCGGCAAGCCTTCGAAAATACAGGGCCTGCGTTGAGTTCAGACAGCGGCAAGGTTCTTGTAGACGCCGCAGCCCACGAACAAATCGTCCACTTGCTCGACAAAAGACATCTTGGCCTGCACTTTTCCAGTGGTTGGATTGGTGATGTCGTATTCCACCCAGCCCGCCTCGACGCCAGCCTGGTTAACGATGGATTCCAGCAGCTGGTTGCCATCGATTCCTGCGATATCCTGCACGCGCGTCCCCACCCGAGACGGGTTCCCGCCAAAGGCCAAGTAGGTGCCCCTGGCATCCAGGGCAAAGACATACATGTCGCGGTCGTGAAACCCTTTGGCAGGATTGGTCAGGTCGCGCAAGAAGGCTTCTCGGGTGGTCTGGCTTCGATGACTGACCGCCTGCTCCACCATCCGGAACGCTTCTTCCGCAGAGCCTTGCTGCAGCTTGAACGAAGCCACCGACTGCACCAGCGTTCTGGCCCGCCCTTCCAGTTTAACCGCCTGCGTCACCGTGGTGGCCGCCATCCCGGCATTGCGCTGCGTGATTTCATCGAGCTGGCGTACGGCCGCCGTGATTTCGGTCAAGCCGGTGCTTTGTTCGCTGCTCGAAGCGGCGATCAGCGACATGTCCGTGGCCACATGCCGTATTCCCGTCACGATGGCTTCAATGTTGGTTCCGGCTTCGCGAATTTTCAGCACGCTGGCTGCAACATGGCTTGACGATCTGTTGATCAGTTGCCTGATTTCCTTGGCGGACTCGGCAGAGCGCTGGGACAGCGAGCGAATTTCGCTGGCCACTACGGCAAAACCCCGGCCGGATTCGCCCGCGCGGGCCGCCTCGACCGCTGCGTTGAGCGCCAGGATATTGGTTTGAAACGCCATGCTGTCGATGAGTTCGACAATTTCGCCCATGCGCTTGGCGCTGTCCTGCACGGCTTCGACGGCTGCGATGGCGCCCGCCATGGTAGCGGCGCCTCCATTGGCCAGGTTTCTGACCTCGCCCGCCTGCAGGTTGGCATGGCTGACCGTGTCTGCATTGACCTGGAGCACGGATGACAACTGCTCGACGCTGGCCGCCGTCTGCGTCAGGTTGGACGCCTGAAGCTCTGTGCGGCTGGACATGTTGCGGTTGCCTGCGGCTAGGCTTTTGCCAGAATGCGCGACGAAGGCAGCATTGCTGCGCACATTCGCTACCATTCCCGATAGCGTGTTGCCAAGCTTTCCCAGTGCAATGCTTAGGCTGCCCAGTTCATCCGGGCCACGCTCGCCCAGGTCCGACCGCAGATCGCCACCAACCATGTTGTCGAGGGTCAGGATCATCCGGCCCAGGTCCTGCGCAACGCTGCGGTGCAGGGCCAGCAGGAAATAAAGGGTCAGCAACAGCCCGATGCCATTGACCATCATCAGGTCAGCAGGGTCAACGACCAGCTCGTTTCTTGCGAAAAGCCGGTATCCGGCCACCACCGATGACATCGCAGACGCGGCGGCCAGCAGCGTCAGCTTGCCGGCAAAACGCATGCGGCGCATCAGCCAGACGCCTGGACTCAAAAGTGTGCCGAAGATCATTGGTATTTTTCCGCAATCAAGGACGACGGCAGGGGCGGTCCGTCACCGCGCGGCACGCCGGCCGCGCGTTTGCCATCCGAGGTGGCAAGGTGCGCGGCAGACGGTCAAACCCTGCTGTTAATGCAACAGTTTGACGGGAAAATACCCACTCGATTCCGCAATCAAGCGTCTTTTCAGTGCTCAGTTTGCGCGTGAAACGCCTGGATCACTTCGACCGGCGCCTGCACCAGTTCAATCAGCACGCCCTCGCCTGCAATTGGGAACTCTTCGTTCGACTTGGGATGCAGGAAGCAGATGTCAAAGCCCGCCGCGCCCTTGCGGATGCCGCCCGGCGCAAAGCGGACGCCCTGCGCCGTGAGCCATTGCACGGCTGCAGGCAGGTCGTCAATCCACAGGCCAACATGGTTGAGCGGTGTGGTGTGAACCGCCGGTTTTTTGTCAATATCCACCGGCTGCATCAGGTCCACCTCGACCTTGAACGGGCCACTGCCGATGGCGCAGATGTCTTCATCGACATTCTCGCGCTCGCTGACAAAATTGCCGGTGACCTCAAGCCCCAGCATGTCCACCCACAGCGTGCGCAGCCGGTCCTTGCGGGTGGCGCCAATGGCGATCTGCTGGATGCCCAGCACTTTGAAGGGACGCATCGGGGCCGGCTGCATCACGCAAACTCCACGATCGGCTGGTCCACGCTCAAGGACTCGCCTTTGGCCGCCAGCACCTTGCCGACGATGCCGTCGGCCGTCGCAAACAGCACGTTTTCCATCTTCATGGCCTCGATCACAGCCACGCGTTCGCCGGCCTGTACTTTCTGGCCAACCTGCACCGCGACCTCGACCAGCAGCCCGGGCATGGGCGACAGCACAAAGCGGCTCATGTCGGGCGGGGCCTTGAAGGGCATCAGCGCATGCAGTTCGGCAGCGCGCGGCGACAAGACCATGGCATCGAGCCGCGTGCCGTTGTGGATGATGCGTATCGCCAGCGGGTTCTTGCCAACACCGCGCTCAACCTGCGCCGCAAACGGCTGTCCGTTGACGGTGCCGCGAATGCGCGTGCCGCCCAGGTGCCAGCCACTACATATTTCATAGCGCTTGTCGCCCGTCTCTACTGCGCTGGAGCCCGAAATGGTTTGAAAATCCCGAACCAGCGCAGGTCGCGGCGTGTTCAGGCCGCTGTCGCCCAGGCCAATCACCACATACTCTTCGCCGATCGTCACGCCATGGCCCGGCAACTGGCCGCTGATGCCAGCAGCGCGCGCCCGGATGCGGCGGTTCACATAAGCGGCCAGCGCCACCAGGAAGTCGGCATCGTCATGCGGCACATCTTCGGCGCGGAAGCCCTGTCCATAATTTTCGGCAATGAAGCCGGTGTTGAAGTCGCCCGCGACGAATTTCGGATGCGCCAGCAAGGCGGCCTGGAACGGAATGTTGCTGCTGACGCCGCGAATCACGAAGCTGTTCAGGGCCTCGCGCATCTTCACAATCGCATCGTTGCGGTCGGTGCCGTGAACGATGAGCTTGGCGATCATCGAGTCATAGAACATCGGGATTTCGCCGCCGTCTTGCACGCCCGTATCGACCCGCACGCCGAACCAATTTGACGTGTTTGAAGCAAACATGGTTTCTTTTGGCGGCTGAAAGCGCACCAGCCGGCCGGTGGAAGGCAAAAACCCGCGAAACGGATCTTCGGCGTTGATGCGGCATTCGATGGCCCAGCCGTCGCGCTTGACCTCGGCTTGCGTGAGCGGCAGCTTTTCGCCGGCTGCCACGCGGATCATCAGTTCGACCAGGTCCAGCCCGGTGATGCATTCGGTGACTGGATGTTCGACCTGCAGGCGCGTGTTCATTTCCAGGAAATAAAAGCTCTGGTCCTTGCCGACGACAAACTCGACCGTGCCGGCCGACTGGTAATTCACCGCCTTGGCCAGCAGCACCGCTTGTTCTCCCATGGCCTTGCGTGTGACTTCGCTGATGAAAGGCGACGGCGCTTCTTCGATCACCTTTTGGTGGCGGCGTTGGATGGAGCATTCACGCTCATTCAAGTAAATTACATTGCCATGGCTGTCGCCGATCAGCTGAATCTCGATGTGCCGTGGTTCCTCGACAAACTTCTCGATGAACACGCGGTCATCGCCAAAGCTGTTGCGCGCCTCGTTGCGGCAGCTGGTGAAACCTTCAAACGCTTCCTTGTCGTTGAAGGCCACGCGCAGGCCCTTGCCGCCGCCGCCCGCGCTGGCCTTGATCATGACCGGGTAGCCGATGCCCCGGGCGATTTCCACGGCTTTTTCAGCCGTTTCAATCGCGTCGTTCACACCCGGAATGCAGTTCACGCCGGCCGCGCCGGCCAGTTTCTTCGATTCGATCTTGTCGCCCATGGCGGCAATCGAATAATACTTGGGGCCGATGAAGACGATGCCTTCTTCTTCGACCCGCTTGGCGAAACCGGCGTTTTCGCTCAGGAAACCGTAGCCGGGATGCACCGCCTGCGCGCCGGTCTGCTTGCACGCAGCAATGATTTTTTCGGCCTGCAGGTAGCTGTCGCGACTCGGCGCGGGGCCGATGTTGACGGCCTCGTCGGCCAGTTCGACATGGCGCGCGTCCTTGTCGGCGTCGGAATACACCGCGACCGTCTTGATGCCCATCTTGCGGGCGGTGAGAATGACGCGGCAGGCGATTTCGCCCCGGTTGGCGATCAGAATTTTGGTGAACATAGTGTCTTTTTCCTCGGGCGCTTACAGTGGAATGTTGCCGTGCTTGCGCCACGGATTTTCAAGTTTCTTGTCCTTGAGCATCACCAGCGAGCGGCAGATGCGCTTGCGGGTTTCGTGCGGCAGGATCACATCGTCGATGAAACCGCGCGCGCCGGCCACGAACGGATTGGCAAAACGCGCCTTGTACTCGGCTTCCTTCGCGGCCAGCTTGGCAGGGTCGCCCTTGTCTTCGCGGAAGATGATCTCGACCGCACCCTTGGCGCCCATGACGGCGATTTCGGCGTTCGGCCACGCAAAATTCACGTCGCCGCGCAGGTGCTTGGAGCTCATCACGTCGTACGCGCCGCCGTAGGCTTTGCGGGTGATCACGGTGATCTTTGGCACGGTGCATTCGGCATAGGCGTAAAGCAGCTTGGCGCCGTGCTTGATGATGCCGCCGTATTCCTGCGCCGTGCCGGGCATGAAACCGGGCACATCGACAAAGGTGATCACCGGGATGTTGAAGGCGTCGCAAAAGCGCACAAAGCGCGCCGCCTTGATCGAACTCTTGATGTCCAGGCAGCCGGCCAGCACCAGCGGCTGGTTGGCCACGATGCCGACCGACTGGCCTTCCATGCGTGCGAAGCCGATGATGATGTTCTTGGCGTATTCGGGCTGGATTTCAAAGAAGTCGCCATCGTCGACCGTCTTGGTGATGAGCTCCTTCATGTCATAGGCTTTGTTCGGGCTTTCGGGCACCAAGGTGTCCAGGCTGCGATCCATGCGGCCGGCCGGATCGGCGCTCGGGCGCACCGGCGCTTTTTCACGGTTGTTCAGCGGCAGGTAGTTGTACAAGCGGCGCAGCATGATCAGCGCTTCGACATCGTTCTCGAACGCCAGGTCGGCCACGCCGCTCTTGGTGGTGTGGCTGATGGCGCCGCCGAGCTCCTCGGCTGTCACTTCCTCGTGCGTCACGGTCTTGACCACTTCGGGGCCAGTCACGAACATGTAGGAGCTGTCTTTCACCATGAAAATGAAGTCGGTCATGGCGGGCGAATACACCGCGCCACCCGCTGACGGCCCCATGATCATGCTGATCTGCGGAATCACGCCGCTGGCCATTACGTTGCGTTGGAACACGTCGGCGTACCCCCCGAGCGACGCCACGCCCTCCTGGATGCGCGCGCCGCCCGAATCGTTCAGGCCGATCACCGGCGCGCCGACCTTCATCGCCTGGTCCATGATCTTGCAGATTTTTTCGGCATGGGCTTCAGACAAAGCGCCGCCGAACACGGTGAAATCCTGGCTGAAGACGAATACCAGCCGGCCGTTGATCATGCCGTAGCCGGTGACCACGCCGTCGCCCGGAATCTTGTTGTCCTGCATGCCGAAGTCGCTGCAGCGGTGCTCGACAAACATGTCCCATTCCTCGAACGTGCCTTCGTCGAGCAGCACATCGAGCCGCTCGCGCGCTGTCAGCTTGCCTTTGCCGTGCTGCGCGTCAATGCGCTTTTGCCCCCCGCCCAGGCGGGCCGCTGCGCGCTTTTTTTCAAGTTGCTGAAGGATTTCCTGCATGGTTCACTTTCTTTAGGCTCAATAACGCTGTAAATTTTATTTGCTACTCAGTTAATAGCTGCTTGTGCCCGCTGCGTATGTGCAAAGAGCAGATTTCGTGCTGCAGTCGAGGCGGGGAGCTGACCGCTGCCGACTTGCTCCAGCAGGGACGCCAACATGGCGCCGACCGCCGGGTCTTGCCGGAACGCCTGCTTCAGGCCGGCATCGATGCGCTCCCACATCCAGGACAGCGCCTGATGCTGGCGCCGGCTGGCCAGCTTGCCGTTGGCCGTCTGCAACTTCCTGAACTCGGTCACCGCCGCCCAGAACGCATCGACACCCTTGTTGTGCAAAGCGCTGAGCTGGAGCACCTGCGGGTGCCACTGTTTGTCAAAGTCAGCCGCCTGCGCCGCGCCCATGGCGTTGTTGACCAGGCCGAACAGCCGCATGGCCGAGCGGATCTGCGCTTCTGCACGCATGGCGGCATTGGCGTCGATGTCGGCCTTGTTGATGACGACCAGGTCGGCCAGTTCCATCACGCCTTTCTTGATCGCCTGCAAGTCGTCCCCGGCATTGGGCAACTGCATGACGACGAACATGTCGGTCATGCTGGCCACGGCGGTTTCGGACTGGCCGACGCCCACGGTCTCGACAATCACCACGTCGTAGCCCGCCGCTTCGCAAACCAGCATGGCTTCGCGGGTTTTTTCCGCTACGCCGCCCAGCGTGCAACTCGAAGGGCTGGGGCGGATATAGGCCGACTCGTGAACCGAGAGCAGTTCCATGCGCGTCTTGTCGCCCAGGATGGAGCCGCCCGACACGCTTGATGAGGGATCGATGGTCAGCACCGCCACGCGGTGACCCTGCTTGATCAGGTACAGGCCCAGCACTTCAATGAAGGTCGACTTTCCGACACCGGGCACGCCGCTGATGCCAAGGCGAAACGCCTGGCCGGTGTGCGGCAGCAGCGCTGTCAGCAGTTCGTCGCCCTGGGCGCGGTGATCGGCGCGGGTCGATTCCAGCAGGGTGATGGCTTTGGCAATGGCGCGCCGCTGCTGGGCGGGATTGCCGCGCAGCACGCCCTCCAGCAATGCGCTTTGGGTCACTTCAGGGCAGCCCGGATCTGCTCCAGCACATCCTTGGCGCTGGCCGGAATCGGCGTGCCGGGGCCGTAGATGCCCTTGACGCCGGCGTCGTACAGCATTTCGTAGTCCTGCCGGGGGATCACGCCACCGACGAACACGATGATGTCGTCTGCGCCCTGCTTCTTCAATTCGGCAATGATGGCCGGAACCAGCGTCTTGTGGCCGGCGGCCAGCGTGCTTACACCCACGGCATGCACATCGTTTTCAATCGCCTGGCGGGCGCACTCCTCGGGCGTCTGGAACAGCGGCCCCATGTCCACGTCAAAGCCCAGATCAGCGAACGCGGTGGCGACCACTTTGGCGCCCCGGTCATGGCCGTCCTGGCCGAGCTTGGAAATCATCACGCGCGGGCGGCGGCCTTCGGCTTCGGCAAAGGCATTGATCTCGCTCTTGAGGGTTTCCCAGCCTTCGGCTGAGTCATAGGCTGCGGCATACACGCCGCTGACCTTTTGCGTGTCGGCGCGGTGGCGGCCATAAACTTTTTCGAGCGCGTCGCTGACCTCGCCGACCGTGGCGCGCAAGCGCATGGCCTGGATGCACAGGTCGAGCAGGTTACCGCTGCCGCTTTCCGCCGCTGCCGTCAGCGCGTCCAGCGCGGCCTGCACGGCTGCCGTGTCGCGGCTGGCGCGGATGGCTTTGAGGCGCTCGATCTGCCCGTCGCGCACCGCCACGTTGTCGATGTCGCGCGACTCAATGGCGTCTTCTGTCTTGAGCCTGTACTTGTTGACGCCGACGATCACGTCCTTGCCGCTGTCGATGCGCGCCTGCTTTTCAGCGGCGGCCGCCTCGATCTTGAGCTTGGCCCAGCCGCTGTCCACGGCCTTGACCATGCCGCCCATGGCTTCGACTTCCTCGATGATGGTCCAAGCGGCGTCGGCCATGTCCTGCGTCAGCTTTTCCATCATGTAGCTGCCGGCCCAGGGGTCGATCACGCTGGTGATGTGGGTTTCTTCCTGGATGATGAGCTGGGTGTTGCGGGCAATGCGCGACGAAAACTCGGTGGGCAGCGCAATCGCCTCGTCAAACGAATTGGTGTGCAGGCTTTGCGTGCCGCCGAACACGGCCGCCATCGCTTCGATGGTGGTGCGCACCACGTTGTTATACGGGTCCTGCTCGGTCAGGCTCCAGCCGCTGGTCTGGCAGTGGGTGCGCAGCATCAGGCTCTTGGGGTTCTTGGCGTCGAAGCCCTTCATGATCCGGCACCACAGCAACCGGGCAGCGCGCATCTTGGCGACTTCCAGGTAGAAGTTCATGCCGATGGCCCAGAAAAAGCTCAAGCGTCCGGCAAAGCCGTCAACGTCAAGGCCCTTGCCCAAGGCGGTTTTTACATATTCCTTGCCATCGGCCAGCGTGAAGGCCAGTTCCAGCGCCTGATTGGCGCCGGCTTCCTGCATGTGGTAACCGCTGATCGAGATCGAGTTGAACTTGGGCATGTTCTGCGCCGTGTACTCGATGATGTCGCCAATGATGCGCATGCTGGGCGCGGGCGGGTAGATATAGGTGTTGCGCACCATGAATTCCTTGAGCACATCGTTCTGGATGGTGCCGCTGAGTTTGTCCTGACTCACGCCCTGCTCTTCCGCTGCCACCACATAGCCGGCCAGTACCGGCAGCACGGCGCCGTTCATGGTCATGGAGACGCTGACCTTGTCGAGCGGAATCTGGTCGAACAGGATTTTCATGTCCTCCACGCTGTCAATCGCCACGCCGGCCTTGCCAACGTCGCCCGTCACGCGCGGGTGATCGCTGTCGTAGCCCCGATGCGTGGCCAGGTCAAACGCCACCGACACGCCCTGCCCGCCAGCCGCCAGCGCCTTGCGGTAAAACGCGTTGGATTCTTCAGCCGTTGAAAACCCTGCGTACTGGCGGATGGTCCACGGGCGCACCGCATACATCGTGGCCTGCGGGCCGCGAATGAACGGCTCGAAACCCGGCAAGGTGTTGGTGTAGGGCAGATCCTTGATGTCCTCGGCGGTGTACAACGGCTTGACGCTGATGCCGTCGGGCGTTTCCCAGTTCAAGGCGTTGACGTCGCCGCCAGGGGCGGATTTGGCGGCTGACTTGGCCCAGGCTTCAAGATTGGCAGTGTTGAAAGGAGCAGGCGTTGAACTCATGGCGGGTCGGCAGTCTTGGTTGAGCCCTGAAAGCCTCCTTGTTTCGACAGGAAGCCCCCCAAGGCAAGCATGTAACAGTGGTCGAAGTTTACATTATTTATAATTATTGATTCAAAATATTCTAGCGAACTTTGCCTTAGACTACGGAGCCTTATGGCTGAAACATCTCTTTCTCCCCGTGCGCTTTATGAAGAAGTTGCCGAGCTTTTGCGTCAGCGCATCTTCAACCGAGAGTTGGCGCCGGGTAGCTGGATTGACGAACTCAAGCTCGCAGAGGAATACGGCATCAGTCGCACACCCCTGCGTGAAGCCCTGAAAGTGCTGGCCACCGAAGGCCTGGTGACGATGAAGGTGCGGCGCGGCGCCTATGTCACCGAGGTATCTGACAGCGACTTGGCCAATGTCTACCACTTGCTGGCCCTGCTGGAAAGCGACGCCGCCGAAGTGGTGGCGGCCAAAGCCACCGATGCGCAGATCAGGGAACTTCAAAACCTGCACAACGAACTTGAAAAAGCCGTCAAGAACCGGGAACGCTTTTTTGAAATCAATGAAGCCTTCCACATGCGGCTACTGGAAATTGCCAACAACCGCTGGCGTGACCAGATGGTGGCCGACCTGCGCAAGGTGATGAAGCTCAACCGGCACAATTCGCTGCTGAAAAGCGGCCGCATCGAGGAGTCGCTGCTCGAACACCGCGCCATCATGGCCGCGCTGGTGGCGCGTGACGCGGCTGAAACCGCGCAACGCATGCGCGAGCATTTCAAAAGCGGGCTGGACGCCGCAGCCTGAAATTTCAGCCCATGCCGCCGTTGCGGCGGGGCTGTGGCGTCACTTCCCAGTGCTTGCTCATCTTGCCATGAGCGTCAACACTTTCCAGCCGGACCATGAAGCCCCACAGGCGGCCGACATGCTTTAGCACTTCCTTGACTTCGTCGTTCAGCGGGCGGCTGTTGTGCTGGGTATGGCGCAAGGTCAGGGAGCGGTCTCCACGAACATCCACATTCCAGACCTGGATGTTGGGTTCCTGAAAGCTTAAATCGTACTGGCGGGCCAAGGCCTCACGTACATGCCGGTAGCCGCTGTCGTCATGGATGGCCGACACTTCGAGCGCCAGCTCCTTGGTGTCATCAAGGATGGAGAACAGGCGAAACTCGCGAATCAAGCGTGGCGAGAGGTACTGCCCGACAAAACTTTCATCCCGAAAATGCCGCATGGCATGGTCGAGGGCTTGCTGCCAGTCAGTGCCCGCCATGTCCGGAAACCACTGGCGGTCTTCGTCGGTCGGGTTCTCGCAAATGCGGCGAATGTCGGTGAACATCGCAAAGCCCAGCGCATAGGGGTTGATGCCCCGAAAGCCAGGATGCGCCAGCGGCGGCTGGAAAATCACGTTGGTATGCGAACGAAGGCTTTCGATCATGAAACCATCGCTCAGCAGGCCCTCGTCGTACATCGCGTTGAGCAAGGCGTAATGCCAGAAAGTCGCCCAGCCTTCGTTCATGACCTGCGTCTGCCGCTGCGGATAAAAGTACTGGGCAATCTTGCGCACGATGCGAATGATTTCGCGCTGCCAAGGCTCTAGCAAGGGCGCATTTTTTTCGATGAAGTACAGCAGGTTTTCCTGGGGATCGGCGGGAAACCGCGTACTGGTTTTTTCCACCTCTTTCTCAGTCGCCTTGGGCAGCGTGCGCCACAAATCATTCACCTGCTGCTGCAAATAGTCTTCGCGTTCTTTGCGGCGCGTCTCTTCCTCGGCAAGTGAAAGTTTTTGCGACCGCTGGTAACGGTCAACGCCGTAGTTCATCAGGGCGTGGCAGCTGTCGAGCAGGTCTTCGACGGCGTCGAGCCCGTGCTTTTCCTCGCACTCGGCGATATAAGCCTTGGCATACACCAGGTAATCAATGATGGAAGACGCATCGGTCCACATCCTGAACAGGTAGTTGCCCTTGAAAAAGGAATTGTGCCCATAGCAGGCATGGGCCATGACCAGGGCCTGCATCGGCAGCGTGTTCTCCTCCATCAGGTACGCAATGCAGGGGTTGGAATTGATGACGACCTCATAAGCCAGCCCCATGTGCCCGCGCCGGTAGCTTTTTTCGCTTGCTATGTATTGCTTGCCAAATGACCAGTGCCGGTAGTTCACAGGCATGCCGACAGACGCATAGGTATCGATCATCTGGCTGGCGGTGATCACCTCCAGCTGCACGGGATAGGTGTCCAGCCCGAAGCGCCTGGCCATGCGCTCGATTTCGCCGTGGTAGGTTTCGATCAGGTCAAACGTCCAGTCCGACGGGCTTGGCAGCATGTCGCGCCGCACTTTATGGTGCTGGACTGGCGAAGGCAGCAAGCCAGAGACTTTCGCGGCATTGGTTGAAGGCAGGATTGCGCTCATGCAGCACTTCCTTTCTTGAACAATTCGCGAAACACAGGGTAAATCCCTGACGCATCGGTGACCTTCTGCATGGCGAAATGCGGCTGGCTTTTGCATACAACGGAATATTCTTCCCAGAGGGTCTGACTTTCCTCCGCCACCTGCAGATAGGCAAAGTAACGAGAAATCGGCAATAGTTTTTCCACGAGCAGCGTGCGGCATTTGGCTGAATCCTGAAGCCAGTTGTCACCGTCAGAAGCCTGGGCACCGTAAATATTCCATTCGCTCGGACAATAGCGCTGCAGGATGATCTGATGCATCAGCGTCAAGGCACTGGATGCCACGGTGCCCCCACTCTCGGTGGAGTGAAAGAATTCGTCCTCGGAAACCTCGGCCGCCTGGGTGTGATGCCGGATGAACACAACTTCCGTCTTCTCGTAATGACGCATCAAGAACAGGTACAGCAGGATGAAAAAGCGCTTGGCCATGTCCTTTCGGGTTTCATTCATCGAACCGGACACATCCATCAAACAGAACATGACGGCCCGCGAGGCAGGCAGTGGGGTGTTGACCCGGTTGCGATAACGCAGGTCGAAGGGATCCAGAAATGGAATCTGCTGAAGACGCTGCTTCAATGCATAAATTTCAGCCTTCAACACGAGTATTTCGCCGCTTGGCGACCGTGTGTCAAGTAACAGTGTTTCCAATGCCAGTTCCAGCCCGCGCAACTGGCGCCGCACATCGCCGCCCATCGCAATCCGGCGGCTCAGCGCCTTGCGCATTGAGCGCACCACATGCAGGTTGGTCGGCGTTCCTTCGGAAACAAAGCCGGCGCGGTGGGATTTCCATTCAGGCACATCGGGCAACAACTGGGTGCGCAACAGACGCGGCAGGGCCAGATCGTCGAAAAAATACTGCATGAACTCTTCGCGGGTGATGCGGAACTCAAAATCATCCTGGCCGCCTCCATCCTGGCCCGCGCCCGCACCCGAACCACTGCCAGCACCGCCACCACCGGGTGGACGCCCGATCTGGTCGCCTCGTACATATTCCCGATTCCCGGGATACACACGCTCCTGACTTCCTCCTGCGCCATGTCCAAACACTGGTTCTGACACATCGCGCCGCGGCAGGGTGATGTTTTCGCCCTGCTCGATGTCGTGGATGCTGCGACCGGACACCGCATGCCTTACCGCTTCACGTATCTGCTTTCGGTAACGACGCAGGAAACGCTCCCGGTTGCCTATCGATTTATTCTTGCCCGACAAGCGTCTATCAATGACCTGCTGGAGCATGGATTTCTCCGGTTGATGGATTGGACAGCCAATCAAGATGCAGCGAAGCGTGCCGGGCGTCAGGAACTCTTGCGAACCCTGAGATACCACTCGCAAAGCAGGCGGACCTGGCGGGCGCTGTAACCCTTGGCCATCATGCGGTTCAGGAAGTTCTCATGCTTTTGCTTCTCGTCGGCGCTTGCCTTGGCGTTGAACGAAATCACGGGCAGCAGGTCTTCGGTGTTCGAGAACATTTTTTTCTCGATCACGGCACGCAGTTTTTCATAACTGGTCCAGTTCGGATTCCTGCCGGCGTTGCTGGCACGGCTGCGCAGCACAAAATTGACAATTTCGTTGCGGAAATCTTTCGGATTACTGATGCCTGCGGGTTTTTCAATCTTTTCGAGTTCCGCATTGAGCGACGCCCGGTCAAAAATTTCACCCGTGTCGGAATCCCTGAATTCTTGGTCTTGAATCCAGAAATCGGCATAAGTCACATAGCGATCAAAAATATTTTGCCCGTATTCTGAATACGATTCAAGGTAAGCCGTTTGGATTTCCTTGCCGATAAATTCGGCATAGCGGACCGCCAGATACTCCTTGATGAACGCCAAGTAGCGCTGTTCAACTTCGGGTGTGAACTGCTCGCGCTCGATCTGCTGCTCCAGCACGTACATGAGATGCACCGGATTGGCGGCAATTTCACTGGAATCAAAGTTAAACACCTTTGACAGTATCTTGAAGGCAAAGCGTGTCGATATACCCGTCATGCCTTCATCAACGCCGGCATAGTCACGGTACTCCTGATAGCTCTTGGCCTTCGGATCGGTGTCTTTTAAGTTATCTCCGTCGTAAACCAGCAACTTGCTGAAAATGCTCGAATTTTCAGGCTCTTTCAATCGCGTCAGCACGGCAAACTGCGCCATCATCTTCAGCGTGCCCGGAGCACAGACGGCGCCTGACAGCGAAGAGTTGCGAATCAGCTTCTCATAAATCCTGATCTCTTCCGAGGCACGCAGGCAGTACGGCACCTTGACGATGTAAATCCGGTCCAGAAAAGCTTCGTTGTTCTTGTTGTTCCGGAAGGCCTTCCATTCGCTTTCATTCGAATGGGCCATCACGATGCCATCGAATGGAATCGCACCAAAACCCTCGGTGCCCTTGAAGTTGGCCTCCTGGGTGGCTGTCAGCAAGGGATGTAGCACCTTGATGGGCGCCTTGAACATTTCGACAAACTCCAGCAGCCCCTGGTTGGCCAGGCACAGGCCACCCGAGTAGCTGTAGGCATCCGGGTCATCCTGTGCGAATAGTTCGAGTTTTCGAATGTCGATCTTGCCGACCAGTGTCGAGATGTCCTGGTTGTTTTCGTCACCGGGTTCCGTCTTGGCAATGGCACACTGCTTCAGGATCGAAGGGAAACGTTTGACGACACGGAACTTTCGAATGTCGCCGCCATACTCTTCAAGCCGCTTGACCGCCCAGGGAGACATGACACGCTGCAGGTAACGTGGCGCGATGCCGTACTGGCTTTCAAGCAGGGGAATGTCCTCGGCGTTGTTGAACAGGCCGAGCGGCGACTCATTGACCGGTGAATTCTTCAGCGCATACAGGGGCACCTGCTCCATCAATTGCTTGAGCCGTTCAGCAATCGATGACTTCCCGCCGCCCACCGGACCGAGCAGGTAAAGAATCTGTTTCTTCTCTTCCAGGCCCTGCGCTGCGTGACGAAAATACGACACAACCTGCTCGATCGGATCTTCCAGACCATAAAAATCTCGGAATGCCGGATAGATCTTGATGACCTTATTGCCAAAAATGCGCGACAGGCGCTGATCCCGGTGCGTGTCAAACACCTCTGGCTCGCCAATGGCCGCGAGCATTCGCTCCGCCGCAGTGGCATACGCCAGCGGGTTGCTTTTGCAAAGATCGAGGTATTCCTCAAGGGATAGTTCTTCCTCCCGAGTTTGCTCGTAACGCGTTAGAAAATTACGGACAACATCCATAAAACCCTCCTTGGCAAGCTGTGCTTGATGACCTAGCAACTACAACCAGAAACCCGACAACCCAACTCTACAATTTTCCCTGTCCAAAAGGTGCATGCAAGGTTATTTAATGAGCAGATTAATTTTTTCAAGCAAGTTTCTACGTCATCAATTAGCTCATGCTTAAGCCCGCCAAAATCCGTAAAGTACCGGCTCCGGCACCTAGCGGCTGATCGTTACGCAGCCTTCAAAACGTCTTCGTGCGCCAAGGCCATGACATCGTGGGGACCAAGCGTTTTGAGCCTGTGGTCGCTCCACACCTGGCGCCAGCGGCGCGAACCCGGCAACCCATGGCGTAGACCCAGCATGTGACGGGCGATGGCGCTGAACGAAGTGCCATGCTCGGCGGCTTCGCGCACCATGTAGTCGCACATCAGTGCCTCAACCTGCTCCCGGGTTCTCGTCTGCCCGCCAGCTCCAAAAAAATCCGCATCCCAGGACGTCAGCCACCAAGGGTTGTGATAGGCCTCACGGCCGATCATCACGCCGTCAACTTCAAGCAAATGCGCACTAACCTGCGCCTGGGTGGTCACACCGCCATTAACGCAAACCGTGAGATCCGGAAACTCCTTTTTCAGGCGGTGAACCAGTTCGTAGCGCAATGGTGGTACTTCGCGGTTTTCCTTGGGACTCAAGCCTTTCAGCCAGGCATTGCGGGCATGCACGATGAATGTGCGGCAGCCTGCTTCGCTGACGGTGCCGACAAAATCACGTACAAACCCATAGCGCTCGTCCTGGTCGATGCCAATGCGGTGCTTCACGGTGACAGGGACATCCACCGCATCGACCATGGCCTTGACGCAGTCAGCCACCAGTTTCGGATCAGCCATCAGGCAGGCGCCAAATGAGCCCCGCTGCACCCGTTCGCTGGGACAGCCGCAATTGATATTGATTTCGCGGTAACCCCACTGCTCGCCCAGTCGGGCGCAATGCGCCAGGTCGGCCGGCTCGCTGCCGCCAAGTTGCAGCGCAACCGGATGCTCCTCGGCATCAAAGCGCAGGTGCCGACCTGCATCGCCATGAATCAGCGCACCGGTAGTCACCATTTCGGTATAAAGCAGCGCATGCCGCGACAGCAGACGGTGAAAATAACGGCAATGCCGATCTGTCCAATCCATCATGGGCGCAACGCTCATTCGCCATGGAGAAATGGCATGAATCGAAGGGTCGGTAGAAACAGTAATTGACATCACTCCATTTTCCTTGAAAGCTGCCAAAGCCGGAGCAAGAGGTTTTGCGACTTTCATCAATCTGCGCGCGACAGCGCATGAAAGCCGTGCTACAGAATGCTGCGCGGTAATATCGCTGCTTCCAAAATTGCGCGAATCACGCCTGACCCATGGTCAACACCCCCAGCCAAAGGATGAACGCCATGCCTTTCTTCTTCTTCTCCAAGATCATCCGTGACACCGCATCGGCCTGCCACCGACCCGCCAGGTTGGCCATGACCGCTCCGCTCATTTTTCTGGTTGCCTGCACCTCCGTGCAGTTACCTCCCTGGGTACCTGAACTGCAGCGCCCGGCCGCACCGGCAAGCGCTGCACCCGCGTCGGTTCCGGTGGAACCAGCAGTCGTTGTGCAAACGTCTCCAGTAGCTCCGCCCTCGGTATTTCCCGCTGTGCCCGTCGAAGCACCACCGCCTTATGGCCCGGCGGTAGCCGCCCGTTTCACGGCGCCCACCATGGTGTACAGCACCCCAGGACTTCAGGGCGGCCGGACAAGCTTTACCACGCAGCCTGAGATCCACGCCTGGCTGCGCGATCTGGCAACCGCCCTGTCCCGCTCGGCCGGGGTGAAGGCAGCCCTGCTGCCGATCGGCTCCTCGCAGCAGGGCCAGCCGCTGGAAGCGCTGGTACTGACTCGGGGAACGGGCACCGACCCTGCCAGTCTTTTGGCCACGGGCCGCCCAACGGTGCTGCTGATCGGCCAGCAACATGGCGATGCGCCTGCAGCGAGCGAAGCCCTGCTGGTCATTGCCCGGGAACTGGCGCAAGGCCTGCTGCAGCCGCTGCTCGAACGCATCAACGTCGTGATCGTTCCGCGCGTCAACCCCGATGGCGCGACCCAGGGTGAAGCCCTGGCAGCCGGCGGCCAGGACCTTGCGCGCGATCATTTGCGCCTCAGCACGCCGGAAACACAGGCGCTGGCACGGCTAAGCCGCGACTACCAGCCAACGGTGGTGGTGGACGCTGGGGAATACCGGGTCTCCGACATCTACCAGCAAAAGTTTGGCGCCGTTCAGAAGTTCGATGCGCTCCTGCAATACGCCACCACCGCCAATCTTCCAGAGTTTTTGACCAAGGCCGATGAGGAATGGTATCGCCGTCCCTTACTCGCTGCACTCAAGGGCCAGGGGCTCAGCACTGACTGGTACCACAGCACATCCGCAGATACAGCCGACCGGACGGTTTTCATGGCCAGACCGGAACCCGTCACGAGCCGCAACGTGGAAGGTCTGAAAAATGCCGTCAGCATGACGATCGACTCGCGCGGAACAGGCCTTGGGCGACTGCATCTCCAGCGGCGCGTGCACACCCATGTCACCGCTATCACGAGCGTCCTGGGCAGTACAGCCCAGCGAACCCGCGAATTGAGCCAGTTGCGACCGTATCTCGACAAGGAAGTCGCCAGCTTGGCCTGCAGGGGCCAGGCGGCGGTCGAGGTCGCCAACACGCCTGCGCAGTACGACCTGCAAATGCTTGACCCGATGACCGGCGCCGACAAGACCGTGACGGTGGACTGGGAATCGGCGCTGGCACTGAGAACCCTGAAGTCGAGGGTCAGGCCATGCGGCTACTGGCTGTCTGGATCGTCCAAAACCGCCGTTGAACGGCTGCGCCTGCATGGCGTGAAAGTGCTCGAAGTGCTTGAGCCAAGTGCCCTGCTGGGCGATATTTACCGCGAATCACAACGCCCAAGCAGTACGCAGCAAAGCGGACCAGGCGCCACGGCCAATAGCCCGCCCGCAGCCAGGAGCGAGGTTTCGCTGGTGCGGGGTGTCATTGATGCGCCGGTGGGAAGCTACTACGTGCCCTTGAGTCAGCCCTTGGCCAATCTGGTTATCGCAGCGCTGGAACCTGATACCCAAAGCAGCTATTTTGCAAACCAGCTGGTGAGCGACCTTGCGGGCATTGCACGCGTCATGTCCGTACCGTCGCTAAAGTCTGAAGAGTTGCCTTGACAGCCATGGCAGTCGGTGGTTCGCTCAGTTTGTTGTGATTCAGCTCATACCAGCCTGCACAGGGAATTTCCCCTCTGTCACTTTACCGTCTGACCTACAGACAGCATCTGCAAGGTGTGACGCAATGACAGGCCAACCAAGGAGAAATGAAGTGCAACCATTTTTGATGACTTCCAAAATGACAACCATCCAAGGTGTTTTTTATCCTACGGGATATGCATTTGTCATATTTCCCGATGCTGAAAGTGCTGAACAGGCAGCCCAAAAAATCGAGCAGGCGGGATTCACCGACCAGCACGTCATGTTCCTCACACCTTCGGTGATATTGCGTGAAATCGGCAAGATCGATGGCGAACCCTCGGTCGAACTGCCTTCTGTTGGAACCGAGGGCGCAACCGTAAACAAGTACATCAACCTGGCCCGCGAAGGCCATCATGCCTTGATGGTCAAAGCACCTTCCGATGACGATTCGGAACGGCTGATGTCAGTGGTGCGGGAGTTCCCTTTTTCGTATGCCCAGAAGTACCACATGCTGGCTATTGAGGATCTTGAATAAACCTTCAGCGCAGCCCTGCACCATATCGCCAAGGCGATCACAAAAATCGCCCCGAGTCCTTGCAAGCCCTGCAAAAAGCTATCAAATATGTAGCAAATTTTGCTTACCCATAAAGCGCAAGAGCTGATTTTTACTAAAAATCTCCGGAATTGTGGGCCAGGCTTTCAAACTTGGTGATCCGGTTGATGAAGGCCAGCTTGACGGTTCCTGTCGGGCCATTGCGCTGCTTGCTGATGATGACTTCCGCCACGCCTGGCTCCTTGCAGGCTTCCTTCGTGTAGTACTCGTCGCGGTAGATGAACATGATGATGTCGGCGTCCTGCTCAATCGCTCCGGACTCACGCAGGTCGCTCATCATCGGCCGTTTGTCGGTGCGCGACTCGACCCCGCGGCTGAGCTGCGACAGCGCAATCACCGGGCATTGAAGTTCTTTGGCCAGCATTTTCAGACCGCGAGAAATTTCACCTACGGCAGTGGCCCGGTTTTCATCGGCCATGCCGGACGATACGCTCATCAATTGCAGGTAATCGACGACGATCAGGCCCAGCTTTCCACACTGGCGCGCCAGTCGCCGCGCATTGGCGCGCAATTCGCTCACCGTCAGACCAGCGGTTTCGTCGATGTGCAGGGAAATGGTCCTCAGCTTTTCAATGGCTTCCGTCAGGCGCGGCCATTCCTCGTCGGTCAAGGCACCGGTACGCAAATGGGTCTGGTCAATCCGGCCAATGGAACCCACGATGCGCACCGCCAACTGGGACGCGCCCATTTCCATGGAAAAAACAGCGACCGGCAGTCCTTCATGCAAGGCGACATGTTCGGCGATATTGATGGCGAGTGCGGTTTTCCCCATTGACGGACGGGCCGCCAGAACGATCAAGTCGCCTGCCTGGAATCCCGATGTCATCCGGTCCAGGTCCACAAAGCCGGTTGGCACGCCGGTGACATCGTTTGGATTTTCAGACATCTCGGTGACCCGGTCCAGCAAGTCCACCACCAGCGTATCCATGCTCTGGAAGCCTTGCTGCGACCGGCCGCCCTGCTCGCCGATGTTCAGAATCTTCTGCTCGGCCTCGTCAAGAATGACCGTGACCGCCTTGCCTTGCGGATTGAAGGCGTTGGTTGCAATTTCATCCGAGGCCGCCACCAGTTTTCGCAAGATCGAACGTTCCCGGACGATTTCAGCATATCGCCTGATGTTGCTGGCACTGGGCACGTACTGAGCCAGTGCGTTCAGGTAGCTCAAGCCGCCTATTTCTTCGTTTTTTCCGAGGCTCTGCAGACGCTCAAAAACAGTGATGATGTCGGCCGGCTTGGAAGCATTGATCAGCCAGCCAATGGCACTATAAATAAGCTGGTGTTCATGGCGGTAGAAGTCCTGGTCGGCCAGAAGGTCGCCGACACGGTCCCATGCGCTGTTGTCGAGCAAAAGGCCGCCCAGGACACTCGATTCGCCTTCTATGGAGTGCGGTGGAATTCTGAGTTGGGCAATCTGGCGATCAGCGCTGTAGGCTGAATCGGGAAAAGGAGAAAGTACGGCTGACATGGGATTCCTTGGGAAGGCTGAATGGTACGCCGTAAGCCTTAAAACGCACGGGACAAGCGTGTGGACAAGCTGGGGAAATCAGGTTGAAATTTATGCAAAAGCTGTGCATAGCCGGTGCACAACATCGCCTCCTGGCGCATCCACAACATGGTTTCACCAAGAAAAAAGCCGCTCCGAGGAGCGGCTTTTCAAGGAGGTCGGGAAACCAGATTTAAGCAGTTTCGCCGTAAACCGTAACGGTGATGTCAACCACGACGTCAGTGTGCAACGCCACATTGACCAGGTGGTCGCCAACCGTCTTGATTGCACCGTTGGGCAAGCGGATTTGCGATTTGGAAACCGCATAGCCCTGCTTGGTCACTTCCTGCGCGATGTCGGCATTGGTGACAGAGCCAAACAGGCGGCCATCAACGCCGGCTTTTTGCGTCAGCTTGACAGTAGTACCGCCGAGCTTTTCGCCTTGCGCCTGCATTTCGGCAAGCTTGGCCGCAGCGGCTTTTTCGAGCTCGGCGCGTTTGACTTCGAATTCCTTGATAGCCGATGCGGTGGCGCGACGGGCGCGGCCGAAAGGAATTAAGAAGTTGCGTGCGTAGCCGTCTTTGACTTTGACGACTTCGCCCAGGTTACCCAGGTTTACGACTTTGTCGAGCAGAATGATTTGCATGGTCGTCTCTCTTTACAGGCTGCGGTGCTGGTCGCTGTAAGGCAGCATCGCGAGGAAGCGAGCGCGCTTGACGGCGGTATTGATCTGACGCTGGAAAATCGCGCGGGTGCCGGTCAGGCGTGCAGGAATGATTTTTCCATTTTCAGACACGAAATCGCGCAGGGTGTCGATATCTTTGTAGTCGATTTCTTCAACGCCAGCGGCTGTGAAGCGGCAAAAGCGCTTGCGCTTGAACAGCAGGGATTGGGTGTTGCGCTTGGGGCGCTTGTCTTTGTTAAAACGTTTTGGTCCGGCCATGATGGACTCCTTAAATAGGGTTCAGTACTTGCTCTGCCTGAAGGATCGGGTGAAGAGCTTGAATATGAAAAACAACGCCTTTGCTGGTACGCGCATTGATAAGAAAGCCGGTGAACCTGAAAGACTTGCCTAAAGGAAGTTTGACGGCTTGTTCAGCCAGCGCTCCAAAAGCAACCGCCCTAATCGTCAACTTGACTTGTCTTTGAACCCCTGCTTCCAGCACTTCGGACTCGTGTTCGAGAATGAAGTTGATGGCGGGGATTCCAGCGGGCGTGTAGCGCAGAGGACTTAGCTCGGCGATACCTGCAGTCAGATCAACATGGTTCACTGCGGCTTCTGTTGCACGGCAACGCAGCGTTCAGCACGCATGAGGCGATTAAGCCGCAAATTCCTGCTGTTGAGTTTTACGGGCTTCTTCGCGCTCGACATTGCGCATCATCAGCGAAGGGCCGGTTTCAGCTTTTTTCTTCACCACGGTCAGGTGGCGCAGCACGGCATCGTTGAACTTGAACGCGTGTTCAATTTCTTCCATCACGGCTTGGCTGGCTTCGATGTTGATGCAGAGGTAATGGGCTTTGCCCAATTTCTGGATCAGGTACACCAGTTGGCGGCGTCCCCAATCTTCCACGCGATGCACGGTTCCGCCGCCAGCGGTAATCATGCCCTTGTAGCGTTCCAGCATGGCTGGGACTTGCTCGCTTTGATCCGGGTGGATCAGCAAGACGATCTCGTAATGACGCATATCTCTCCTTTTGGTTGATTAAAGCTGCCCCAGCGTCGAACCTAAAAAGGTTTTGGGTGCAGCAAGGCGAAGCCCATGATTATAGCCCGTCGGGCGTGTGCTTTGGGGCAGCCTTGCCTTGACGGTCTGCTGATGCTGCAAAGGACCGGTCATGGACTTTAAGGTCGGGGTAGCGAATGTAGTCCACAAGTGCATGAATATCCTGACTGGGCGGCTTGGTGACCAGACTCACCAGGATGATCACGGCAAAACCAACCGGCACGCCAAACAGACCAGCCGATATGGGGTCGATTCCCCACCAGAGCTGAACCGGAGAACTGATGCCAAAAGTGTCACGCAACCAGGGTTGATTGATAACCATGTAGTAGGTTGTGACGCTCAGACCCGAAATCATTCCCAGTGCTGCGGCCTTGCCGGTCGCGCGTTTCCAAAAAATACCGATGCTCAAGGCCGGAAAGAAGGAAGCTCCGGCAAACGAAAAAGCCGCAGATACCAGGAACAGGATGTCGGCAGGCTTCTGCGCTGCCACATAGGCTGCAAGCAAGGCCATCACAAGCAGCAATATTTTGGACAGCGTGACGCGGCTGACGGTCGATGCATTCGGGTCGATCATCTTGTAGTAGAGGTCATGCCCCAGTGCATTGGCAATGACCAGCAGCAGCCCATCCGCGGTAGACAGCGCAGCAGCCAGTCCGCCTGCAGCAACCAGTGCTGAAATAACGTAGGGCAACCCGGCCAGTTCGGGCGTGAGCAACACCACGATGTCGCCGCCTATCGTCATTTCGTTGAGTTGTAGAAGATTGTCCCTGTTCACATCGACCACTGAGAGCAGCGCCGGATCGACCTTGTTCCACTCATGAACCCATGCGGGCAACTGATCAAACGGCGTTCCGACCAGCACGGTAAAAATTTCGTACTTCACCAGTACGGCCAGCGCCGGTGCGGTGCAGTACAAAAGAAAAACGAAGAACAGGGACCAGGTCACCGATTGCCGCGCTTCGCGGACACTGGGTACGGTGTAGTAACGCATCAGGATGTGCGGCAGGGCCGATGTTCCGACCATCAGGCAAAAAACCAGAGCCAGAAAGTTGCGCCTTGAGAGGTCGTAAAGCGCTTGTTCCTGAGGCGTGCCGTCAGGATTACCCAGAAACTGCGCTGCATGGGCAGGCATGCCGTTCAAAGGCTGGCTTTTGATTTCGTCCGCTGCTTTCGAAACGGACCACTCACGAAGCGCCGTTTCCTCATCTTTCGGCAGGGCCGCCAATGCCTTGCCCGCCGCATAAATATCCGCCACCGCCGCGTTGCCGGCCTTGAGCGCAGCCAATCTCTGGGTGGCTGCCAGTCTGTCGGCAGCCATGGCTCGCGCCGGGTCCTTCATCTTTTCAGCCAACGCTTCCGCACGCTGGCTGAAAATGGCACGAACCTGCAGTTCCTTGGGATCAGTGGCCAGTTCTTTTTCCTTGGCCGTCACTTTCTCAAGTTGGTAGCCATAAATCGCCTGGGGAACCGGAATGCCCGTCTGCTTGACCGACAGCCAGACCACCGGAATCAAGTAGGCAATCAGCAAGATGATGTATTGCGCCACCTGCGTCCACGTCACCGCGCGCATTCCTCCCAGGAATGAACAGACCAGAATGCCGCCTACCCCAAGAAAAATACCCAGTTCAAAAGCAATGCCGGTGAGATAGGAGGTGATCAGCCCCACGCCGTAAATCTGAGCGACCAGATAGGTGAACGAACACAGTATGGCTGCGGCCAGCCCTATAAACCTTGGCAGATGGCCGCCATAACGCTCGCCGAGAAAGTCCGGAATCGTGAACTGCCCAAACTTGCGCAGGTAAGGTGCCAGCACCAGGGCGACCAGGCAATAGCCGCCTGTCCAGCCCATGATGAATGCCAGCCCGCTGTAACCCGTCAGGTAAAGGGTACCTGCCAGGCCCAGGAAGGAAGCTGCCGACATCCAGTCGGCGCCAATCGCCATGCCGTTGTATATGGCCGGGACGCGCCGGCCGGCCACGTAATATTCGGTGGCATCGGTGGTTCGGGTCAGCATGCCAATGCCGGCATACAGGGCAATGGTTGACAACAGGAAGGTCAGGCCGATCCAGGAGTGTGGCATGCCCAGGCGTTCAAGCCCCCCGAGCAGAAATACGTAAATGACCACGCCGAGCGTGAACCATAGATAGATGCGATCCAATTGGGATTTAAAGCCCTTTTTCGAGTGCGAAAATCCTTCGCGGCGACCCGGCAAACCGTCCATGCTCAGTTGTCCTTGTTCTCAAGGCCATGCTGGGCATCAAGCTTGTTCATGTACCAGGCATAAAAACCCACCACCAAGCCATAGATCAGCAAGGAACCTTGCGCGCCCATCCAGAAACTGAACGGCCAGCCAAAGAAGGTGAAGTTCAGAAACCGCGCAAAATAAACGACGCCAAAAGTGGTGACAAACCAGACGATCAGCAGCAAACCCGTCACCAAGACGGTTTTTCGCCAGTAGCGACGGTGCAAGTCAGCGGGCATTGTCATGTGCGGTTCCATCTCGCTGACGATGTAAAAATGGTACATGCCCTCCAATGTCACGCATCAGTTGCGCTGCCACCTTCGGCTCGAACTGCCGCAGGCGGTCAACCACCTGAAGGGCTTTTTCCGGCGCTCCCAGTGCGAGTTCAACCCGTCCCAACCGGTACCAGCCATGGGGAGCCATGGGCTGCAGGGTCGTTGTTTTTTTCAGCACATCCCTGGCTTCATGCAGCCTTCCCTGCTCAATCAATGCCAGGGCAAGGCCGTACCAGGCCTGGTCCATGCCAGGACAATATCCGACGGCAAGTTCAAAGGCGCGAAGAGCTTCGCCGTGCCGCCCTTTCTGCTGGAGAACGTAGCCCAGATTGAACCAGGCCGCGCCCAGTTGCACCTGCGAGCCCGCGATGCCGGTGAGTTGTTGCAGGTTCACAATCGATTCGTCTGGCCGATTGAGTTGCACCAGCACATGGGCCCGGCTGGCCAGCGCGTAGCGGTCCGCTGGCAAAAGTGTCAGCATCCGGTCGAACCGGAACAGTGCCTTTGCATGCTTGCCGCATGCCAGCAGGGCCAGCGCTTGCGCTTTCAAAAGAAGGCAGACAAGATGCTGACTCAGCAGACGCATCACTTGCACAAATGCACCCCGATCCGTAGGCAGATGCCAACTTTGGCGATGCTTGCCGCGCCCCAGGCGAGCAACAAAAGAAAAAAAGCAACCAGCGGCAGATGGCGATCCAGCACCACTCCAGGCGAAAGCCAGCGGGCCACCTGAATCCAGGGACGCCCCAGCAAACGGAGCAAGGCATAAAAAGGATTGTCGTTGCGGCTGGCGCCAGACAGAAAACCCAGCAGCCACTGACCGCACAGCGCGAGGAGCGCAATTTCCGCAATCAGTTTGAAGGCAGTGACAACAATCAGCATGGCAGGCCGCAGACGTAAGAACAAGACCCCTGGATAAGCGCACATGGCTGACACGGCCTGCGCCGGCCGCCAAAGGGTTTTCCCTTGTGCGGCCGGTGAAAAAGATCAATCCGCCAGGCGTTTCCAGGTCTCAATCACAGTGTCAGGGTTCAACGAGATCGAACCAATCCCCTGCTCCTTGAGCCATTGGGCAAAGTCCGCATGGTCGCTGGGGCCCTGGCCGCAAATGCCCACGTATTTACCCTGCCGCTTGCACGCTGAAATGGCCAGACTAAGCAGCGCCTTGACGGCCGGATCGCGCTCATCAAAGTCCTTGGCCAGAATCTCCAAGCCCGAATCGCGGTCCAGCCCCAGCGTCAGCTGGGTCAGGTCGTTCGAGCCAATCGAAAAGCCGTCGAAAAACTCCAGAAACTGGTCGGCCAGCACCGCATTGCTCGGCACTTCGCACATCATGATGATTCGCAGGCCTTTCTCGCCGCGCTTGAGGCCATGCTCGGCCAGCAACTCCGTGACGGCCCTGGCCTGTCCCAGGGTACGGACAAACGGCACCATGACCTCGACATTCGTCAGTCCCATATCATTGCGAACCCGCCTGAGCGCTTCGCACTCCATGGCAAAGGCTTCGCGGAAATCGGTGCTGATGTAGCGTGCAGCGCCGCGAAAGCCCAGCATTGGATTTTCTTCTTCGGGCTCATAGCGCGAACCGCCGATCAGCTTGCGGTATTCGTTGGACTTGAAGTCCGACAGGCGAACAATCACCGGCTTGGGCCAGAAGGCCGCGCCGATGGTGGCAATTCCTTCAGCCACCTTGTCAACATAAAACGCACGCGGCGACGCATGGCCGCGCGCAACGCTTTCGACTGCTTTTTTCAGGTCTGGATCGACATTCGGATAGTCCAGAATCGCCTTTGGATGCACGCCAATGTTGTTGTTGATCACGAATTCAAGCCGCGCCAGGCCAACGCCCTGATTTGGAATCTGGCAGAAGTCAAACGCCAGTTGCGGGTTACCCACATTCATCATGATCTTGATGCCGATCGGCGGCATCTCGCCGCGCTGCACTTCCGTGATTTCGGTTTCCAGCAAGCCGTCGTAGATGGTGCCGGTATCGCCTTCGGCGCAGCTCACCGTCACCAGCATGCCATCTTTGAGCTGCTCGGTGGCATCACCGCAGCCCACGACGGCCGGAATGCCGAGTTCACGCGCGATGATCGCCGCATGGCAGGTGCGCCCGCCGCGGTTGGTCACGATGGCGCTGGCACGCTTCATCACCGGCTCCCAGTTCGGGTCGGTCATGTCGGTCACCAGCACGTCGCCCGGACGGACCTGGTCCATGTCGCGGATGTCATGCACGATGCGGACCGGGCCAGTGCCGATTTTCTGGCCAATCGCGCGGCCCTCGGCCAGCACGATGCCGGTTCCCTTGAGCTTGTAGCGCTGCTCAGCCTTGCCCTTGGCCTGGCTTTTCACGGTTTCCGGACGCGCCTGCAAGATGTACAGTTCGCCATCAAGGCCATCCTTGCCCCATTCAATGTCCATCGGGCGGCCGTAATGGTTTTCAATGATCACCGCATAGCGCGCCAGCTGCTCGACGTCGGCGTCAGTCAATGAAAAGCGGTTGCGCAATTCAATCGGCACATCGGTGGTCTTGACCAGCTTGCCACCAGATTTTTTTTCCTCGGCCGTGGTGAACTCCATCTGCAGCAGCTTGGAGCCCAGGTTGCGGCGTATGACCGCGCGGTTCCCCGCATTGAGCATGGGCTTGTGGACATAGAACTCGTCCGGGTTCACGGCGCCCTGCACAACGGTTTCGCCCAGGCCATAGCTGGAGGTGATGAACACCACGTCCTCGAACCCGCTTTCGGTGTCGATGGTGAACATCACGCCGGCAGCGCCCAGGTCACTGCGCACCATGCGCTGGACGCCAGCCGAAAGTGCCACGTCCGCATGGGCAAAGCCCTGGTGGACACGGTAGCTGATGGCGCGGTCGTTGTAGAGGGAGGCAAACACCTCCTTCATCTTGTGCAGCACATCCTCGATACCGACCACGTTCAGGAAAGTTTCCTGCTGACCGGCAAACGACGCGTCAGGCAGGTCTTCTGCCGTGGCCGAAGAGCGCACGGCAAAGCTGGCCTGCGGGTTGCCCGCGCTCAAGCTGGCAAAGCTGGTGCGCACGGCCTGCTCGAACTCAGGGGGAAAGGGTTGTGCCTCGACCAATTCGCGAATCTGGGCACCGGCTTTGGCCAGCGCACGCACATCTTCGGTATCAAGGGCGTCGAGCACTGCATTGATTTTTTTATCCAGCCCGGCGTAGGCCAGAAACTCGCGAAAGGCATGCGCCGTGGTGGCAAAGCCGGTCGGCACCTGCACACCCTGCGGTCCGGTGGGCAGTTGCGAGATCATTTCGCCCAGGCTGGCGTTCTTGCCGCCGACCGAATCGACATCGGTCATCCTCAGGTTTTCAAACGGCACAACCAGGGCGGTCGCGTCAAACAAGTCAGACATAAAAATACTCCGGGAGGTTAAAAATCGGCGATACCGGTCCGATGCAGCGTTCAACCTGGTTGTTCTTTTTAAGGGCTAATGCGGCGCACCGAACCATAAACTGGATAATTGGCCCGATTGTAGGGGGCTGTCACCCGGCCTGCGTTCCTTCGCTTTTTCATCCGACCGAATCGAGCATCATGTCCAATCGCACCGTGTTTTTCATCTCCGACGGCACTGGCATCACGGCTGAAACCTTTGGCAACGCCATCCTGGCCCAGTTCGAGATCAATCCCCGCCACGTCCGCCTGCCCTTCATCGACACCGTCGACAAGGCCCATCAGGCAATTCGGCATATCAACCACACCGGCGATCTGGAAGGCAAGCGGCCCATCGTGTTCACCACGCTGGTGAACATGGACATCCTGGCCGTCATCAAGGCGCAATGCAATGGCATGCTGCTCGACATGTTCGGCATGTTCGTGGCCCCGCTGGAAAGCGAACTGGGCATCAAGTCGAACCACCGGGTCGGCCGTTTTTCGGATGCCTCCAAAAGCAAGGCTTACGACGACCGGATCGAAGCCATCAATTTCTCGCTGGCGCACGATGACGGACAGAGCCACCGGGACCTGGCCGGTTCGGACGTGATCCTGGTCGGCGTCAGCCGCAGCGGAAAAACCCCGACAACCTTGTACTTGGCCATGCAGTACGGCCTGAAAGCGTCGAATTACCCCTTGATCCCCGAAGACTTTGACCGGCGGCAGTTACCGCCAGCACTGGTGCCGCATCGCAAGAAGATCTTTGGCCTGACCATCGACCCGGCACGCCTGAGCCAGATTCGCAACGAGCGCCGGCCCGATTCGACCTATTCCAGCCTGGCCAATTGCCGCCATGAAATTCATGAAGCCGAGGCCATGATGCGGCGCGAAGGCATTCGCTGGCTGTCGACCACGACCAAATCCATCGAAGAAATTGCCACCACAATCCTGCAGGAAATCAAGCCGGAACGGCTGGAGTACTGATTCCTGCGCATCACCACGATCCACAAACAATATCTCACTATCATTTACATAGCTATTGACGCCCGACTGTATTGCGCAAAGTAGCTTTTTTCTTAAAAATCTGGTTTCTTTCCGTGCCTTCCATTGAAACGCCAGCGGGACAGCGCACGATGCCTCGATTACGAAATAGCCAGCGCCAATTCAGGCAATAGGAAATAGCTATTTTATTTATTTATTCATGAGATATAAACTATCGTCTCAGTCGGATTTTTAACCCACCAGAAGGAAGCAAGCCATGTCCCTGATCAATACCGAAATCGTCCCGTTCAAAGCCACCGCCTATCACAACGGCAAGTTCGTTCCCGTCAGTAACGACGACTTCAAGGGCAAATGGTCCGTCGTGGTGTTTTACCCGGCTGACTTCACCTTTGTGTGCCCCACCGAACTGGGCGACCTGGCCGACCACTATGCTGAATTCCAGAAGCTCGGCGTTGAAGTCTACGGCGTGTCCACCGACACCCATTTCACCCACAAGGCCTGGCACGACACGTCCGACACCATCGGCAAGGTCCAGTACCCGCTGATCGGCGACCCGAGCGGCAAGCTGACCCGTGCGTTCCAGGTCATGATTGAAGAAGGCGAAGACGCCGGCCTGGCCTACCGCGGCACCTTCGTGATTGATCCCGAAGGCAAGATCAAGACCATCGAAGTGCATGACAACGGGATTGGCCGCGACGCCGCCGAACTGCTGCGCCGCGTGAAGGCTGCGCAATACGTGGCGGCCCACCCGGGTGAAGTCTGCCCTGCCAAGTGGACGGAAGGCGCCGAAACCCTGAAGCCTTCGTTCGACCTGGTCGGCAAGATCTAACACCAGCGCTTGCGCCACGGCCCGGGCGTGACTGCACCCGGGCTTTTTTTGTCCCTGAATTTATTTGAAAGCAAATCCGCCATGCTCGACGCCAGCACAAAAGCCCAGTTGAAAAGCTACCTCGAACGCGCCACGGCGCCTATCGAAATCGTTGCATCGCTTGACGACAGCAAGGCGTCGAGCGAATTGCAGTCACTGCTCAAGGACATCAGCGATGTCTCGGCACTGGTCAAGGTCAGCGAAAGCACGGGCGACAACCACCGCAAGCCGTCGTTCTCCATCAATCGCCCGGGCGAAAATCACGGTCCGCGTTTCGCCGGCCTGCCGATGGGCCACGAATTCACCTCGTTGATCCTGGCCCTACTGCAAATTGGCGGCTATCCGCCCAAGGTGGATGAAGCGATCCTGGAACAGATTCGCGCGCTGGATGGAGACTTCAAGTTCGAGATTTATGTCTCGCTGACCTGCCACAGCTGCCCCGATGTGGTGCAGGCACTCAACCTGATGGCCGTCCAGAACCCGCGCATCCAAAGCACCATGATCGACGGCGCCCTGTTCCAGGACGAGGTCAAGGAACGCCAGATCATGGCGGTGCCAACCGTGTTCCTCAACGGCACCGAGTTCAGCCAGGGCCGCATGAGCCTGGAAGAAATCCTGGCCAAGATCGACACCAGCGGGGTCGAGCGCGAGGCGAAAAAAATCGCCGCCAAGGCGCCATTCGACGTCCTGATCATCGGCGGCGGTCCAGCCGGCGCAGCGGCGGCGGTCTACGCTGCCCGCAAGGGAATCCGCACCGGTGTCGCTTCGGAGCGCTTTGGCGGTCAGGTGCTTGACACCTTGGGCATTGAAAATTTCATTTCGATCCAGCATACCGAAGGCCCGCAGTTTGCGGTCGCGCTTGAGCAGCATGTCCGTGACTACGATGTCGACATCATGAACCTGCAGCGTGCCAAGGCTCTGGTCACCAAGACCGGTCCTGGCAAGGACATGATCGAGATACAGCTTGAAAGCGGTGCATCCCTTCAGGCCAGATCGGTCATCATCTCGACCGGTGCACGCTGGCGCAACATCAACGTGCCAGGCGAGTACGAATACAAGAACAAAGGCGTCGCCTACTGCCCGCACTGCGACGGCCCCTTGTTCAAGGGAAAGCGCGTGTCGGTCATCGGCGGCGGCAATTCAGGCGTCGAGGCGGCGATTGACCTGGCAGGCATCGTCGGGCACGTCACCTTGATCGAGTTCGACACCGCGCTGCGTGCCGATGCCGTGCTGCAGCGCAAGCTGCACAGCCTGAAGAACGTGACCGTGTTCACGAATGCCCAGACGACTGAAATCACCGGCGACAACCAGAAAGTCAACGGCCTGGTTTACAAAAACCGCTCGACCGGCGACTTGCACAAGGTTGAACTTGAAGGCGTGTTTATCCAGATCGGCCTGATTCCCAACACCGACTGGCTCAAGGGAACAGTTGAGCTGTCAAAGCATGGCGAGATCGTGGTCGATGCAAGGGGCCAGACTTCATTGCCAGGCGTTTTTGCAGCCGGTGACGCGACAACCGCGCCCTTCAAGCAAATCATCATTGCAGCCGGTGACGGCGCCAAAGCAGCATTGAGCGCTTTTGACCACCTGATCCGGACACCGGCGCCGGTGGTTGAACTGGAACCAGCGCTGGCTGATTGAGTTGCGTCTGCTTTCGGGATATCAAGGGCCAAAGCGTGACCGACACGTATTTCGTCGAAAAAATACCGATTGAGCAGATCCAGCAGCCGCCTGGCCGCGCCAGCAAGAACACCATCAAGATTTACATCAAACAGGGCTGGCGGGAAACCGCAAAGCCGAACATGGTCCCGATAATTTGAAATGTCCCCGCAAGGGGATATTTTTTTGGCTGGCCATCTTCTGGATATTGGACAGCTGCCTTAGAAAATTTCCAAGGGCAAAGAAAAAGCACCTGCCGCTTTTGCTGCAAGTGCTTGATTTTATTGTTGTTTTGGCTCCTCAACCTGGGCTCGAACCAGGGACCTACGGATTAACAGTCCGAACTAATGAATATTCCCCTCTGTTGATAGTCGTAGATATAATCAATACAAATCAACAACTTACACACGATTCAGGGGCTCCCTGTAGAGCTTGAGTGTTGATTGATATGGGGCTTTATTCACTGAATTTGCCTACAGATTGCCTACAGATTGCCTACAGATTTTGGGGATGCCATGAAACAGCAAGCAAACCGGGTTCGTCTGACCGCTGGCCGGGTTGACGCCTTCACCTGCCCGACCGACAAGCCCCAGGCTTTTCTATGGGACACCGACACCCCAACCCTGGCGCTACGGGCAACCCCGACAGGGCGCAAGACCTACATTTTTGAGTCCCGCCTGAACGGGGCAACCATCCGCATCAATATTGGGACGCTGGCAGACTGGCCGATTGAAAAGGCCCGTACCAAAGCGCAAGGGCTGAAAATGCTTGTTGACGGTGGAACAGACCCCCGCCAAGTAGAGCGTGACCGACAGGCCGCCGCCGTTGGAAAGAAGGCCGCCGCTGCTGCCCATGCGCTGACCGTGGGCGAAGTCTGGAGCGCCTACCTTGAGGCACGCCGCCCGCAATGGGGCGAACGCCATTACAAAGACCATGAAACACTGAGCAAGGCCGGGGGCGAAGTTGCCAAGCGTGGAACCCGTGGCCGGGGTGTGACCATTGCCGGGCCGCTGCATTGCCTGCTGGCGCTGCCCTTACGCGACCTGAACGCGCCCACAATCGAGGCATGGGCCGCCCGTGAGACAAAGACGCGCCCGACCCCTGCCCGGCTGGCGTGGCGCTGCTTGAAGGCGTTTCTAGGCTGGTGCGCCGAACAGCCCCAATATGCGCCCGTGCTGCCAAGCGTGAATCCGGCCAAGACCAAAAAGACCCGCGAAGCATTGGGCAAGGCCGGTATCAAACAGGATGCACTCATGCGGGAACAGTTGACCGTCTGGTTTGACGCCGTGCGCCAAGTGCAAAACCCGGTGATTGCCGCTTACCTGCAAACCCTGCTGCTGACCGGTGCCCGCCCTGGCGAAGTGCTGGCGCTGCGCTGGGATGAAATCAATACAAAGTGGCGCGGCCTGACCATCAGGGACAAGGTGGAAGGCGAGCGGGTAATACCGTTGACGCCGTATGTCTCGCACCTGCTGCACGCCCTGCCCCGCCGCAATGAATGGGTGTTTTCCAGTCTCACGGCTGCCGGTGGCGTGCTGACCATTCCGCGCAAGCAGCACGGCGAAGCCTGCGCCGTGGCCGGTATCGAGGGGCTGACGCTGCACGGGTTGCGCCGTTCGTTCAAAAGCCTGACGGAATGGCTTGAGGTGCCCGCTGGCGTGGTGGCGCAAGTGATGGGACACAAACCCAGCGCGACGGCTGAAAAGCATTACACGGTGCGCCCGCTTGACCTGCTGCGAGTGCATCACGAAAAGATTGAAGCGTGGATTCTGGAACAGGCCGGGGTGAAGTTTGACGCCCTGGCCGCGCCCGGTGCGCTTCGCGTGGTGGCTGGCTGACCGCCTCACTATCAACAGCACTCCACTTGCATAAACGATTATCAATGTGTACCATACACACAAATGACCAGTAATGACCTGATACGGGATATGCAGCGGGCAGGGTGGCAATTGGACCGGGTGAATGGTTCACATCACATCTTCAAGCACCCCAGCCGCCCCGGAATCGTGGTGGTGCCGCACCCTAAAAAAGACTTGGGGCTGGGGCTGGTCAAAGCCATCCGGCGGCAGGCCGGTATCTGAAAGGACTACCTATGCGCTACCCCGTTGCTATCGAACCCGGAACCGACGCCGCCGCTTGGGGCGTGATTGTTCCCGACCTGCCCGGCTGCTTTTCGGCTGGCGATACGTTGGAAGAAGCCATGATTCAGGCAGAGGACGCCATCACGGGCTGGATTGAAACCGCCCTTGATGACGGGCAAGCCATTCCCGCGCCGTCCCCTGTCGAAGCTCTGCGCACCGCGCATCCTGAGTTTGAGGGCTGGCTGTGGGCGCTGGTGAAGGTTGACCCGGCCATGCTAGACAACACCCTGGAGCGGGTGAATATCAGCCTGCCGCGCCGCGTGCTGCACCGCCTTGACGCCCGCGCCCGTAGCGCTGGGGAAACACGTTCCGGCTTCATTGCCCGGATGGCCGTTGAAGGGCGTGAGCCGGTAGCACACGCCTGAACCGTTTTGCCCCAGCTAGGCCCGCTTCGAAACCGGGCCGAAAAGTCGGAACCTTCACCGACCTGCTGGGGCTCTTTAATGAAGTGACACCTTGAAGGGGTGCCGATGGAACAACCAAAAAAGCCTAATGTCTTAGCTGAACTCATGGCCCGAGACATATTAGGAGAGCAGCTTTCAGCCTTGAGGCAAAAGCCCCAGCCCCATATTCCCAATTCTGCCGACAAAGGCTATTCACCTTCAACATTGAAGGCACTGGAGCGGTTCGGTAAGAACTACAGCGACCCCAAGTTCGGCCCAACAAGTAAGCCAGAGCCTCTGCCGCTGCCCGGCACTGACTGGGAATTGTGGGCGCACATGCCCAAGGCAACATTAAAAGAAGTAGTAGCCGTGAGCCTTGGAATTGACCCAAGCGCCATAAAGCCGCGAAGTGGGTACGCTGAACCGGGGAAAAAGTTCGACGACCTCTTAAAGCTGGCCTGCGCTTTTGTGAGCGAAGCAGGGCCATTGAGGCCAATAAAGGAGCTTGGACACCTGATTGTTTGGGGTAAACCAGAGGAAGCAACTGTAAGCCTGCCAGAGTTTGCACAATGGGCTTTAAGCATGGGGTATGAACTGCCCGAGAAATTCCCTCGTTTCAAGGCTGCACCGCGCCAGCCAGCGACAAACAGCACCGCGCCAGCGATTACAGCGACTCCGAACCCGATATATGTTGCCATTCAACAGATTGTTAAAAGTGAGTTGCAGAAACATAAACCCGCGCCAGTAGTGCCCATAGAGCCCCATGCCGCGCCCGTGGTGGCTGTAGGCGCGTCCGGTGGCGTGGAGCCTGACGCCGGGCAGTTAGCCGCATCCCAGCCCCAGGCCACGACACCCAGCCCCGCGCCCGTGGTGCAAGCCAAAGCAAAACGCCGCACATGGCGGGACGCTGCGAGCCCCTACATAGTAAAAATCATGCAAGACGGGCAATACACAACAGCCAAAGAGCTTTACCGGGCCTTGGAGGCAAAAGCCGGACCTGATTCCCCACTCGACAAGGGAACCGGGGCTAACCGTGGAAGCCTTTTTGTGCGTGAAATTGCACAGTCGTTAAGTATGAAAACGGTTCAAAACGAGTGGCAAATGCTGCGCGAACTAGCGCAAAAATAATGCCCTGATTCCCGCAGTTCCCGGAGGGCACGTCGGGAATACCGGGCCGGAAAAGTACACCCCACGACACGAATCAACGTGCGTGAAAGGTGAACCATGCAAACCGAAACACAACAGTTCCCCCCGTTGGAACTGGTCAATAAACCCAACGTAGATACAGCGCACGCCGCCTACCTGCTGACCCGCCGCCCCCAGACCTTGAGGGCATGGGCCTGTCTCGAAAATGGCCCATTGCGCCCCGTGCGTATTAATGGCCGCCTGGCCTGGCCGGTGGCCGAACTGCGCCGCGTGTTGGGGGTGCCAGCATGAGCCGTACCGTTTACAACCATCCTGACGGTTTTACGCTGGCATTCAATGACGACGCTCTGACCGCGACCGATGATGACGGGAAAGCCGTTGCCCTGCCCATTGGGCCGCTGGGGCTAGTGGAATTGGGCAATGCCCTGCTGGCACTGGCCGCCGAACAAGAGGAAAAATTCGCGTCTGAGCGGGCCGGGGCTGGCATGGGCTTCGACCTGATAGATGAACTTTTCGCGCTGCGTGGCCGCCCCCAGGCCGAAGCATTCCGCGCTATTCACGCCAAGCTGTACGCCTTGTCAAAACTGGAGCACTTCGACAGTGCTGCCGGTGGCTTCGCTGGTGCAATTGTGAACGTGCTGGAAATCGGTATTGCAAACCTGCCCAAGTTCGAGCGGGAGGATTGCTAAATGAAGGCCCGGATTACCGCGCTGGCATGGCGCATCCTGCCTTTTGTGTGCTGTGCGCCGCTGGGTGCAATGCTGGGTTTTCTGCTGGTGCAAGTGTGGAGGGCCGCCAAATGAAAACGCCCGACACCACAAAAGCAGTATCGAGCGCCCCAAGCAAGCGCAAGTTTACCGGAACCGACAACCCGCGCCAGTTACGCGCCCTGGCCGTGCTGCTGCGCCGCCCCGTATCGCGGGAGGCGCTTGACCATATCGCGGGATGCTCCAACGGGCCGGAACTGGTGGCAGAGCTTCGCCGCCGTGGGCTTGATGTGCCCTGCGAGCGCATCCGCTTTATCGACCGGGACGGCTTCACCTGCCGCCCTGGCGTGTACAGCCTGACCATTGCCGACCGCCGCAAGGTTCACGCGTGGTTAGCAAAGCGTGGGAGTGCTGCCCATGCTTAACGACCTTGACCGCGCCCATGATGCGCTTTACTCGATACCTGCCGACCTGCCGCGTGATGACTGGGTGAAAGCGGGCATGGGCTTTCATGCTGCCGGTGGTGACTTCGACACTTTCGACAACTGGAGCGCATCCGCACCCAGCTATAACGCGCAAGCCTGCCGCGATATGTGGAAAAGCATCAAACCGGGCCGGGGTGTGGGTGCTGGAACTCTACAAAAAATGGCTGCTGACAATGGCGGGCGCATGGGTGAAGGCAAGCCCCAGCGACAGGCCGCCCCAGCCCCCAGGCAGACCGCACAACCGCCGCGCCAGCCAGCCCCAGGCATGAGCCCTGCCGATGTATGGGGCCGCTGCGAAGCTGCAACAGCACAGCATCCTTACATCGTGGCAAAGCGGGCCGCCGGGGTGCCCTTGGACGGCCTGCGCGTGCTGCCTGCTGGCGATGGCCTGTGTATCGGTGACGAGCCGATGGCCGGTAGCCTGGTGGTGCCCGTCAACCGCGCCGATGGCAGCATATCGAGCCTGCAATTCATTGCGC
>NZ_JAFCTH010000026.1:0-38137 GCF_049895905.1 Polaromonas sp. DSP2-3-2b2
CGATTTGTTGTCATGAATAACGCTCCAATGCGGATCATCCGCAATCATGGGAGCGGCAACTAGTCTGACACGGGGGGGTATTCCTCCCAGAGCAGCATGAGCGTCACACCCTTGCGGCCAAGCTCCTGATGAAGCCGTCCGAAGTCGGCTTGCGCATAGGTCTGGCTGGCGCGAGACGACGCCAGCAGGCGTCGCTCCAGCGCGGCTTCGTCCAGGGCTGAAATGGCCGCCCAGTCCAGCCCGGCGGCGACGGCCAGACCCACGTATTTGGTGACAACACCTTTGGAGAGCCCCAGGGCACTGGCGATTTGTTGATGGGACTGTCCACCCTCGAATTTCAGACGCAGGGCGTCTTTGAGTTTGCGCATATTGATCCTTAGGGCGGGCATGTGTTTCTTTGCAAAAAGCATCGAAGCTACACGCCACGCCCGGTTTCGTTTATGCGCAACACCGTGCCGACGGTGTCTACCGCCGTGCCGACTGTCGTGACCATTGCCATCGGTCACGTTCGCCGGAATCAGCGGTCACGTTGCCGGAATCCTCCCGGTCACGTTCACCGGAACGTCGGTCACGATCCCGGAATCACCGGTCACGTTGGTCCGGAATACTCAGGTGGCGGTGCAGATGCCCGAGCACTTTGGCGCACAAGACGTTTAGAGTTAATTGGTTTTAACCAAAAAACGAATTTTTCGGCATCAAATAAGCCTTTTGCGCACAGCAGTCCTTTGCAAGCAGCTATAAATTAAATAGCAAAACTGCCAGCCTGAATGAGCCGGCGGTTGATTCAGATCAAGCGCAAGGACGATGGGACCGGTAAATTCACGAGCAGGCGTCCCGCACTCCGCGCCTCATTCGGAGGGGGAAAAGATCTGGTGTTTCTCGGCAGTCCGCTGGAGTTGCCTTGCAATTTTTCCGCAGACCAGATCACACAACTCGTACACCGACTCATCGGCAATACGGTAGTACGCGCTGGTTCCCCGGCTTTCGCGGGCCACCAGCCCGTGCTTGGTCAGCATCGTCAGGTGGCGCGATATGTTGGCCGCCGTGAATCCGCACAGCTGCGCCAGTTCGCCCACGTTGCGCTCCTCCTGCCTGAGCAGGTTGAGAATTTGAAGCCGTGTCGGCTCTGACAGGGCCTGGAAGTAGGCAGCGATTTCAGTCAGCGCCTCGGGCGGCAAATTTTCCATGATGGGATCTCCTCGTCAAGCTGTGTCTTCAAGCCTGTCAAAACCTTTGCACAACAAAAGTACAAGCTTATTATTATACAATTTGACTAATTAACTAAGTAGCTAAATAATCAATAACAATTGACTGACTGCCCTGCAGTCGAGAAGCCTGTGAGGAAATCTGGATGTCCCAAAAAAGTCTTGTAGCCCTGGCAACCCTGACCAGCCTGTTGATCTGCGCGCCTGCCTGGGCGGCTGAAAACAGCCCGCTCGCCACCGTGGTGGTTCAGTCGTCTAGCACTGGCGCGGCCGACAGCATCAGCCTGGATGCCGTGGTGGAAGCCGTGCGGCAAACCACGTTGTCAGCCCAGGTGCCCGGCGCCATCGTTTCCCTGCGTGTGAAGGCGGGCGACAGCGTGAAGGCCGGCCAGGAACTGCTGCGCATCGACGCCCGCTCCGCCAGCCAGAATGCGGCCGCCAGCGATGCCCAAGTGCAGGCCGCGCAGGCCAGCCTGAATGTGGCGACTAAGGACTATGAACGGCAAAAGCAGCTGTTCCAGAAGCAGTACATCAGCCAGTCGGCACTCGACCGGGCGCAGGCCCAGTGGCAGGCGACGCAAGCCCAGGTCAGGGCGCTGCAGGCGCAGGCCGGCGCGGCCCGGACCCAGTCGGGGTTTTTTGTGGTCAGTGCGCCCTATGCCGGGGTGGTCAGCGACGTTCCCGTGACCTTGGGCGACATGGCCATGCCCGGCCGCGCACTGGTCACGATGCATGACCCGGCGGAGTTGCGGGTGACGGCCGCCGTGCCGCAAAGCGCCATCGCCGGCTTGGGCGACACCAGCGCCGTCCGGTTCGAGCTGCCCGGCCTGGCCACCGGCCTGCTGCGTCCCACGCAGGTGCAGGTGTTGCCGGTGGTGGATGCCGCCACGCACACCGCGCAGGTCCGGTTGGGCCTGCCCGCTGGCATCAAGGGCGTGGCGCCGGGCGCCTTTGCCCGCATCTGGCTGCCCCTCGGGACGGCAAAGGGCGCTATGGCCAAGGGCGAACGTTTGTATGTACCCGCCAGTGCCGTGGTCCGGCGCTCGGAAATGACGGGGCTGTATGTGCTCAATCCCGAGGGGCTTGCCTTGCTGCGCCAGGTCCGGCTCGGCAGCACGAAGGGTGAGCTGGTGGAAATATTGAGTGGCGTCAGCAAGGGCGACAAGGTTGTAGTGGACCCGCAAACTGCCGCAAGGGTGCGCTGACATGAGCGCCAAACAACCCATGGGCGTTTCAGGCCGCATCGCCGCCCTCTTCCAGAGCGCACAAATCACCCCGCTGCTGGCGCTCGTCGCGCTGCTGCTGGGCATTTTTGCGGTGCTGGTCACGCCGCGGGAGGAAGAGCCGCAGATTAACGTCACCATGGCCAATGTGCTGGTGCCGTTTCCGGGCGCCTCGGTGCGCGATGTCGAGCAGATGGTGGCCACACCGGGCGAACAGGTGCTGTCGCAGATTGCCGGCGTGGAGCATGTGATGTCGGTGTCGCGTCCCGGCATGGCGGTGCTGACAGTGCAGTTCAAGGTGGGCGTGCCGCGCACCGAGGCGCTGGTGCGGCTGCACGACACCATCAAGGACAACGCCGACTGGCTGCCTAAAGGCCTGGGCGTGATGGAGCCGATCATCAAGCCCAAAGGCATCGACGACGTGCCCATTGTCACGCTGACGCTCTACAGCAAGGATGCAACGACCAGCGCCTATGACCTGGAGCGCGTGGCGCACAGCATCGAGGCCGACATCAAGCGCGTTCCCGGCACGCGCGAAGTGCAAACCCTGGGCGGCCCCGACCGCGCCGTGCTGGTCGAACTGGACCCGGGGCGCATGGCGGGCTCGGGCGTGACGGTGCAGGAGATGCGCCAGGCGCTGCAGTCGGCGAATATGGGCATGCCGGTGGGCGAACTGCTGGCCGGCAACCAGAGCGTGGCCATCGAAGCCGGCCCCTTCCTGGCGCAGGCCAGCGAGGTCGCCGACCTGATGGTCAGCGTGCGCGAAGGCCGGCCAGTATTCCTGAAAGATGTGGCGACCGTGCGCGACGGCCCGCTGCCGGCCAGCCGCTATGTCTGGCATGGCCTGTCCGCCCGGAGTGGCGGTGGCGAGTACACGGCCGTGACCGTGGCCGTGACCAAGAAACCGGGCGAGAATGCCATCGACGTGGCCAACGCCGTCATGGCGCGGGTCGCGCAACTGCGCAATTCCGTGATTCCCGATGCGGTGCAGGTCGCCGAGACGCGCAACTACGGCGCCAGCGCCAACGACAAGGCGCAAAAGCTGATCCAGAAACTGCTGTTCGCCACGGCCTCGGTGGTGGCGCTGGTATTTCTCGCGCTGGGCCGCCGTGAAGCGGCGATCGTCGGCACGGCGGTGATTCTGACGCTGACCGTGACGCTGTTTGCCTCCTGGGCCTGGGGCTTCACGCTGAACCGCGTGTCGCTGTTCGCGCTGATCTTTTCCATCGGTATTCTGGTGGACGATGCCATCGTGGTGGTTGAAAACATCCACCGCCATCAAAAGCTTTTTCCCGGCAAGACGCTGACCGAGATCATTCCGGGCGCCGTCGATGAAGTCGGCGGCCCGACCATCCTGGCCACGTTCACGGTGATCGCTGCACTGCTGCCGATGGCTTTCGTCAGCGGCCTGATGGGGCCTTACATGAGCCCCATCCCCATCAATGCCAGCATGGGCATGCTGCTGTCGCTGGCGATTGCGTTTGTCGTCACGCCCTGGCTGGCCCGGCTGTGGATGAAGGAAAGCCACGGCGACCACGCCACCACAGGCAAAGCCACCGGCATGGCGGGCAAGCTGGCACCGCTGTTCGAGCGCGTTTTTAAGCCGCTGCTCGACGACCAGCGCGGCGGGCGCAATCGGGGCCTGCTGGGACTTAGCATTGCCGGGCTGATTGCGCTTTCCCTGGTGCTGCCGGCCACCGGGCTGGTGCTGCTCAAAATGCTGCCCTTTGACAACAAGTCCGAGTTCCAGGTCATTGTCGATATGCCGGCCGGCACGCCGGTCGAGAAAACCGCCGCCGTGCTGCATGAACTCGGCGCCTACCTGGCCGGCGTACCGGAAGTGACCGACTACCAGGCCTACGCGGGCACAGCAGCCCCGATCAACTTCAACGGCCTGGTGCGCCAGTATTACCTGCGCGCCGGCGGCGAAGTCGGCGACATCCAGGTGAACCTGGTGGACAAGCACCAGCGCAGCGACCAAAGCCATGCCATCGCCACCCGGGTCCGGCCCGGGCTGCAAAAAATTGGCCTGCGCCATGGCGCCAATGTGAAAGTGGTGGAAGTGCCGCCAGGCCCGCCGGTGCTCTCGCCCATCGTGGCCGAAATCTACGGCCCCGACGCCGACGGCCGCCGCGCCGTGGCCAAGGCGGTGCGCACCATTTTCGAGAAAACCGGCAACGTGGTCGATGTGGACGACAGCAGCATTGCCAGCGCGCCGCGCGTCGTGCTGCTGGTGGACCGCCGCAAGGCTGCGATGCTGGGCGTGCCGCAGCAGGCCATTGTGAGCACGCTGCGCGCCGGTCTGGCGGGCGAAGCTGTCACCTACCTGCATGACGGCAGCAAATACCCGGCTCCGGCGCTGCTGCAACTGCCCGCCGAAAGCCATGGCGACCTCGATGCGCTGCTGCAGCTAAGCGTGCGCAGCGCCTCGGGCAAGCTGGTGCCGATTCGCGAACTGGTCACGCTCAGCGACACGCTGCGCGAGCAGCCGGTGATCCACAAGGACATGCTTCCGGTCAATTTCGTCACAGCCGACATGGCCGGCAAGCTCGACAGCCCGCTGTACGGCGTGTTCCAGATGCGCAGCCAGATCAACGCCATCACGGCGCCCGACGGCGGCAAACTGGCCGAGTATTTCATCAGCCAGCCCACGGACGCCTGGCGCGGCTATGCGCTCAAGTGGGACGGCGAGTCGCAAATCACCTACGAGACCTTCCGCGACATGGGCGCGGCCTATGGCGTCGGCCTGATATTGATTTACCTGCTGGTGGTCGCGCAGTTTGGCTCCTACCTGACGCCGCTGATCATCATGGCGCCGATTCCGCTGACCATCATCGGTGTGATGCCCGGCCATGCGCTGCTGCATGCGCAGTACACCGCCACCAGCATGATCGGCATGATCGCGCTGGCCGGCATCATCGTGCGCAACTCCATCTTGCTGGTCGATTTCATCAACCTGCAAACGCGCGAAGGCATGCCTTTCAAACAGGCCATCGTGCATTCGGCCATCACCCGCGCCCAGCCCATCATGCTGACCGGTCTGGCCGCCATGCTGGGCGCCTTCTTCATCCTGGACGACCCGATCTTCAACGGGCTGGCGATTTCGCTGATCTTCGGCATTTTTGTCTCCACTGTGCTCACGCTGGTGGTGATCCCGACGCTGTACTACGCGGCTTACCGCAAGAAGTTCTCAATCCCTGAAACCCTCACTTCCAAGGAGTAAGCAATGAAATCATGGCAACTCGTCCGGCTGATGGCTGGCATCTTCATCCTGCTGTCGCTTGCGCTGGGCATTCCGGGCAGCCCCATCTTTGTTAATGAGTGGTGGTTGGCCTTCACCGCTTTCGTGGGCCTGAACCTGCTGCAAAGCGCCCTCACCCACTGGTGCCTGATGGAAACCATCCTGCGCAAGCTGGGCGTGCAGCCTGGCTGTTGAGTAAAGGTTCTTCATGAAGCAAACCCACCTGCTGGCCGCCGCCGCCCTGGCGCTGTGCGCTTTTTCAGCCCAGGCAACCGACCTGATGCAGGCCTGGCAGGCGACGCGCCAGCATGATCCGCAGGCCGCCGTGGCCGATGCCGCCCGCGCTGCCGGTGAAACCCGCCGCGCGCAGGCGGCATCGCTGTGGCGGCCGAACGTGATGCTCAGCGCCGGCGCAGGCCGCATGAGCGCCAACAGCGCCACCAGCGGCGCGCAGTTCGCCGCGCCTGGCTTTGGCCAGTCCGGCGGCGTGTCGTTTGACACCTCGGTCAACAACGGCTCCTCCACCCGCTGGGCCGTGACGGCGCGCCAGCCCCTGTACAACCCCGAGCGCAGTGCCCAGCGCCAGCAGCTGGAGATCGGCGCGGACTCGGCCAGCTTGCAATGGCAAAGCGCGCAGCAGGACTTGATGCTGGCTACCAGCCAGCGTTATTTCGACGTGGTGCTGGCCGAGCGCAAACTGGCGTTGCTGCGCCAGCAACAGGCGGCCGTGGACCGGGCCTTCACAGAGGCCAAGGACCGGTTTGAACTGGGCGATGCGCCCGTCACCGACACCCACGAAGCCTCGGCCCGGGCGCGCGGCCTGCAGGCGCAAGTGCTGGCGGCCCAAAGCGAGCTGGAACTGGCCCAGACCATTCTGCTTGATGCCACCGGCCTGTCGCCCGATGCCCTGCAGGTGATGGCGCCCGCCGGCGAGGTGGCGCCGGCCGATCTGCCGCCACTGGCGCAGTGGCTAACCCTGGCGCAGGAAAACAACCCCCTGCTGCGCCTGCAGCGGGCCAACGCCGACGCCGCCCGCCAGGAAATCCGCAAGCACAGCGCTCTGGCGGCGCCCACGCTGGATCTGGTGGCGCAGGCCGGACGGGACCGCCTGAGCGGCAGCGGCGACTTCGGCGCGGCCAGCAACACCACGCGCCAACAGATGATTGGTCTGCAGCTCAACGTGCCGCTGTATACCGGCGGCATGCGCAGCGCCAAGCTGGACGAAGCCTTGCGGCTCGAAGACAAGGCGAGGGCCGAAGTCGAACAAGCCAGCCAGCAGACCCGCCAGCAAACCCGCGCCGCCTGGCTCGGATTGCAAACCGGACAGGCACGCTTGACCGCACTGGCCGAAGCCGTGACCGCCAGCCAGGCCCGGCTTGACGCCACGCGGCTCGGCCGGCAGGTGGGCGACCGCACCACGCTGGATTTACTCAATGCTGAAAACGACGCCAGCGCCGCCGATCTGGCGCTGCTGCAGGCGCGCATCGAGGTGCTGCACAACCGCTTGCGCCTGCAGGCGCTGGCCGGCCAGCTCGACGAATCGCGGCTACAGACCGTGAACGCGCTGCTCCAGCCCTGAACGCGCTCCCTTTTCAAACCCCCATAGGAGACAAGCCATGGCCCACATCATCATCCTCGGCGCAGGCACGGGCGGCATGCCGGCCGCCTACGAGTTGCGCGAGCGCCTCGGCGCGCAGCACAGCATCACCGTCGTCAACGCGGTGGATTATTTCCAGTTCGTGCCGTCCAACCCGTGGGTGGCGGTGGGCTGGCGCCAGCGCGAAGCCATCACCTTTCCAATCCGGCCGCACCTGGAAAAAAAGGGCATCGGCTTCGTCGCGCAGCTGGTCCAGCGGATTGACGCCGCGCACAATGCGCTGGAGCTGAACGACGGCAGCCGCCTGGACTATGACTACCTGGTCATCACCACCGGCCCCAAGCTGTCGTTTGACGAAGTGCCCGGCTCCGGCCCGGCGGGCCACACGCATTCGATCTGCACTATCGACCATGCCGAAAAAACTTGGGAGCATTACCAGGAATTCCTGAAGGAGCCGGGACCGGCCATCATCGGCGCCATGCCGGGCGCTTCGTGCTTTGGCCCGGCCTACGAATTCGCGTTCATCTTCAACAAGGACCTGCAGCGCCGCAAGCTGCGCCACAAGGTGCCGATGACCTACATCAGCCCCGAACCCTATGTCGGCCACATGGGCCTGGGCGGCGTGGGTGACTCCAAGTCGATGCTGGAGAGCGAATTCCGCAACCACGACATCAAGTGGATCACCAACGCCAAAGTCACAAAGGTTGAAGCCGGCAAGATGTTCGTGAGCGAGATGGACGACAGCGGCCAGGTCAAAAAAGAGCATGAGCTGCCTTTCAGGTTCAGCATGATGCTGCCGGCGTTCAAGGGCGTGGACCCGGTGGCAGCCGTCGAGGGGCTGTGCAACCCGCGCGGCTTTGTGCTGATCGACGAATACCAGCGCAGCAAGAAATACCGCAACATCTTCTCGGCCGGCGTGTGCGTGGCCATTCCGCCGGTCGAAGTCACGCCGGTGCCGACCGGCGCGCCCAAGACCGGCTACATGATCGAAACCATGGTGACGGCCATCGTTCACAACATCGCCGCCGACCTTGCCGGCCAGAGCGCCACGGCCAAGGCCAGCTGGAACGCGATTTGCCTGGCCGACATGGGCGACACCGGCGCGGCTTTCGTGGCGCTGCCGCAAATCCCGCCGCGCAACGTCAACTGGTTCAAGAAGGGCAAGTGGGTGCATGTGGCCAAGGTCGGCTTCGAGAAATACTTTCTCTACAAGATGAAGAACGGCACCTCCGAACCCATCTACGAAAAATACCTGCTCAAGGCGCTGGGCATCGAGCGGCTGGAGCGCTGAGCCCTGATTTTTTTGATCCTGAAAGAAGCCTATGAACTGGTTTTCCAGAATGCGCGGCGCCGCTGAACCGGCTGGCGCGCCCTTGCCCGGCAACGCCCTGGTGATCGACGTTCGCTCGCCGGGCGAATATGCCTCGGGCCATGTGCAGGGCGCGATCAACCTGCCCCTGGACCGCTTTGAGCAAGAGATCGGGCGTTTGGCGCCCGACAAAAGCATGCCCGTGATGATGTACTGCCTGTCAGGCGGCCGCTCGGGCGGTGCCTGCCGGCTGATGCAGCAACTCGGCTACCAACAGGTGGTCAATGGCGGCTCGGTCGGCGCCGTGGCACTGAAACTCAACCGGCCCATCGAACGGGCTTGAGCCTGGAAAGAAACCCCCATGAGCGAAAACGCCATCACGGTCGAGCTGATACAGCAGCACGACTACCGCTTTGACATCCACTTCGCCGTCGCAATCCCCGTGCTGACCAGCGACGAGCCGGCGCCGCTGGGAACGGGCCAGGGCCCCTCGCCCGTGCAGCTGCTATGCGCCGCCGTGGGCAACTGCCTGAGCGACTCGCTGCTGTTTGCGCTGCGCAAGTTCAAGCAGGCGCCCGAGCCGCTGCGCTGCATCGTGCAGGCCGAAGTCGGCCGCAACGCCGACAACCGCCTGCGCGTGCTGCGGATGACCGCTACCCTTCATCTGGGCGTGCCCGCCGCCCAGCTGGAACACCTTGACCGTGTGCTGGCGCAATTCGAGGCCTACTGCACCGTCACCCAAAGCATCAGCCAGGGCATTCCGGTCACACTGCAGGTGTTTGACAGCATCGGAATGCAGCTGCGACAAGACCCGCTCAACCCTCAGGAGACGCCATGAAAACCGCCCACGACCTCGTTGCCGCCGCCAAAACCCGGGTGCAGGAAATCGCCATTGCCGACGCCGATCAGGCCATCCGGGAAGCCGACTTGCTGCTCGATGTGCGCGAGGCCGACGAATACGCCGCTGGCCACCTGAGCGGCGCAGTACACATCTCGCGCGGCATGCTGGAGTTCAAGTTCAGCGGCAACCCCGCGCTGCAGCCGCGCGACCTCAAGATCGTGCTGTATTGCAAGACCAGCGGACGCGCCGCACTGAGCGCCGCCGCGCTGCATGAGATGGGTTATCTGAACGTGCAGTCCCTGGCAGGCGGCTTTGATGCCTGGGTGGCAGCCGGCAAGCCGGTGGTCAAGCCGCAGCCGCCATCGTTTGAATAAGCCGCTTGCGCAAAAGCGTATTCAGCGGGGTGTTGGTGTGGGATAGACCCATCCCAACGCTATGGATTAGATAGCTGCTTACGCCCGCAGCTATTGCGCAAACGACTGTTTTTATGCAGAAAAACGTAAAAACCCAGCGCGTCTGCGGTGCGCCTTTCCCAGCGGCGCCCCTCCGATATTGTTGGATCCCCCCGACAGGTGAAAGTCGTTTTCAAAGGCTGCGCCCCTCGCCGGCTTCCTCGAAGGTGTGGCCGTCACGGATGTGATAAATCCGCTTGAACGTCGGGATGATCTTTTCGTCGTGCGTCACCACGATGATGGCGGTTTGCGCCTGCCGGGCCATCTGGTTCAGGATACGCATGACTGCCAAGGCGCGTTCGCTGTCCAGCGGCGCGGTGGGTTCGTCGGCCAGAATCACCGGCGGGCGGTTCGCCAGCGCGCGCGCAATCGAGACGCGTTGCTGCTCGCCGCCCGACAGCTGCGAAGGCTCGGCCTTGGCGCGGTGGGCCACGTCCAGCGCACTCAAGAGCTCCAGCGCCCGGCGCCTGGCCTCGACGTTGGCCACGCCCGCCAGCATGGGCAGCAGGGCCACGTTGTCGGTCACGTTCAGAAACGGAATCAGGTACGGCGCCTGAAACACAAAGCCGATGCGGTCACGCCGCAGCGCACGCAGGTCGGAGGTGGTCCAGCCGTTGTCATAAATCAGCTCGTTGCCCAGCGTCATGCGGCCAGACGTGGGCTCGATGATGGCGCCCAGGCATTTGAGCAGCGTGCTTTTGCCCGAACCCGACGGGCCGACCAGCCCGACCACTTCGCCGGGCCCCACGGTCATATTGACGTTCTTGAGCGCCTGGACGGCGGTGTCGCCGTGGCCGTACACCTTGCGCAGGCCTTCAATCAGGATGCCGCCGGGGCTTGGTGCGTGTGTCATAGGATTCATATCGGTCATCCTATGGCGGTGGCCGGATCGACTTTGAGCGCCGCGCGAATCGCCAGCGTGCTGGCCAGCGCGCAGATCAGCAGCGTGGCGGCCAGCCCGGTGAGCGCGTCCTGCGTCAGCAGCAGCACGAATTTGGGAAAGATAGGCGCCCAGACCGTGGCGGCCACCTTGCCGACCACAAACCCGATCAGCCCCAGGCCCAAGGCCTGCTGCAGGATCATGCCGGCAATGGTGCGGTTGCGCGTGCCAATCAGTTTGAGCACCGCAATCTCGCGGATCTTGCCCAGCGTCATGGTGTAGATGATGAAGGCCACGATGGCGGCGCTAACCACCGCCAGAATTGCCAAAAACATGCCGATCTGTCTGGCCGAGGTGGCAATCAGCTTGGCCACCAGAATCTCTTCCATGCCCGCGCGCGTGAACACCGCCAAGTGCTTCCAGCGGCGAATCGGCTTGGCCACCTGTTCGGCCGCGAAGCCGGGCGACAGCTCCACCAGCACTGCGTTGACATTCCGGCTACTCATTTGCAGCGCTTGCACCGCGTCCAGCAGGCCGGGCACGCCTGGGCGGTTGAAGGCCGGGTTATTGACGGTGCGGGTACGGTCGTTTTGAATCGCATCGTTGTCTTTTAAAAACTGCGCTTCCTGCGCGTCCTTGAGCGGTATGAAGACCATTGGGTCCCCGCCCGAGGACACCATGCGCTGCGTCAGCCCGACCACGCGGTAGTCGTGGCGGCGGATGCGGATGCGCTGGCCCAGCGTAAAGCCGGCTTTGATGTCGGCCACAGCCTCGTAATGGCTGCGTGTGAGCTGGCGGCCCGCCACCAGGTAGCCCGGCGCACCGGGACCATCGGGCTCGATGCCGACCACCATGGCGCGCGTTTCGCGGCCATCGTCGCTGCTCACCTGCATGGTGAAGTAGGTCACGTTGGCCGCCTGTGCCACGCCCGGCATGCCGCGCACGCTGCGCACCACGTCGTCCTTCAGGCTGGATGATTCGGCATACGGCCCCTGCGTGTCTTGTTGCACCACCCACAGGTCGGCCCGGCTGTTGGTCAGCAGCGCCTGCGCGTCATCGACCATGCCGCGGTAAACGCCGGCCATGGTCAGCGTCACACCAATCAGCAAGCCCAGGCCCAGGCCGGTCAGCACGAACTTGCCCCAGCTGTGGGCGATGTCGCGCCCGGCCAGGCTGATCATGGGGTGTTTCTGGCGGGGCTGGTTTTGCCGTTCACCAGCGCATCGACCACCTGCACGCGGGCGCCAGCACTCAAGGCTTTCTGGCTGTACACCACCACCACATCGCCGGCATTCAACCCGTCAAGCACCTGTACTTGGCCATCAAGGCTGCTGGCGCCCAACTTCACGGACGCGAACGCCGGCTTGCCGCCTTCAATCCGCCACACGCCGGTCCGACCCTGCTGGCGCTGAATGCTGGCGCTGGGAATCAGCAGCGACATCGGAGTTTCAGGCAGTTGCAGCGTGACCTCGGCCAATTCACCGATTGAGGCGCCAGCGGCGACGGCGAACCCCACTTGCGCGATGCGCTCTTCAGTAACGCTGTCGGCCAGCAACTCCACCCGCGCGACCTGGCCAGCCAAGGGTGTATCCGGGCGTGAACGCAACACGATTTGCGCGGGCAGGCCGGGCACGAGACCAGCCGAACGCCCCTGGTCCACCCGCAGCCTGACCCACAGGCTGGCCGGGTCGATCAGCCGTAGCACCGGCTGGCCGGCCACCACCGTGCTACCGGCTTCGGCGTCGCGGCTGGTCACCACACCGTCGGCCGGAGCCTGCAGGCGAACGTTGCCGCGTTGCTGCGCCAACGCGGCGCGTTCGGCCCGCTGCCGCAGTACGTCCTGGCCCGCGCCGCCCAGGTTGGCTTGCGCGGCCTGCAGCGCAGCGTCGGCCGAGGCTTTTTCCTGAAGACGGGCTTCGAGCGCGCCGGCGCTGATGAAGTTTTGCGCGGCCAGGTCCTGGTTGCGTTTGGCATTCACGGCGGCCAGCGCGCGCCGCGCCGTGGCGTCTGCGACTTGCGCCTGTGCAGCGGCCTGGCTGCTGGCCGTGCGCGCCAGCGCGGCGTCAAGGGCGGCCAGCCGCTGGTCCAAGTCCACCGGGTCCATTTCAGCCAGCAGCTGCCCGGCCTTGACCGTGTCGCCCACATCGACCTTGACGCTGAGCACCCGGCCGGCCACCGTGGGGCCAATCATCCAGTTGCGCCGCGCTTCCACGGTACCGATGCCAAAGATGGCCGGGCTCAGCCGGCCTTCCTGCACTCGCGTGACGGTGACCCGCGTGGGCGCCAGCGGTCCGGTTCGCAGGGCCACAAAAGCCAACGCACCCACCAGCAACAGCGCCAGTCCGCCCAGGGCCAGGCGACGCGAAAGAAGAAGCTTGAGCTTCATGGTGTGTCCTTTGTCGTGAGGTGCCTGCTTCCCGTTGTAGCCAGCCCGCGCAAATAAATAGTGAACACAGCGGGCGCCTGTTGGGCCATGGCGCGCACTTCGCCGCTGATCAGCGACTGCATGACCAGGCCCTGCACCGAACCGACAAACAGCACCGCAGCGGCCTCTCGGTCAGTGCCCGGCGCCAGCAGGCGCTGCTCTTGCGCGCGCTCCAGTACGCCCATGAGCAATCTCCGGTACTGCTGCATCAGACCGCGAACGCGGGCCTTGAGCGCCGTGTCCTGCGCGTGCTGCAGTTCCTGAAAAATCACCCGCGGAACGCCAGGATGGGCGACCACAAAATCCACATGCGCCATGAATACCGCTTGCAGCGCGGCCAGCGGCGCGAACTTGTCCAATTTGGCCAATTCAGCGTCAGCGGCCGATTGAATCCGACTCATCAGCGTGTCTGCGGTCCAATCCAGCACCGCCAGCCAAACCGCTTCCTTGCTGGAAAAATGGCGAAACACCGCGCCTTGCGTGATACCCACAGCCTGAGCCAGATCGCCGGTGGTGATGTCTGCCGGGCTGCGCTGCGCCGCCAGCCTCAAGGCAGCATCCACCAGAGCAGCCTGACGGATTTCTGTGGACTGCTTGACACTCTTTACGGATATTTCCATCAACAATCCAGGTAATTGGTTAATTACCTGGATTGTAGAGCCGGCTCCGATTTTGTGCGAGCGACGCAGTTTTCCTTACCAATTTCGCACTGTCAATGGCACCGGATTTGTTCACGTCGACCTGAAATTGAAAGGTTCATGTCGTGGTGAATCTATCAAAGCCCAGCAGCGCCATGACCACAACCACCGCAGCCACGGGGCCTGCCAGCGGGTAGACGATGGACGCCAGAATCGGCGCCACCAAAAGCAGGTGGCGCAAGCCCCAGCTGTAGAGCAACCCTGCCCTGCGCAAATAGACCGCACCGGCGGGCGACCATCGCAGGCGCTCCTCGGAGTCAACCGGCATAGAACTGATGAACCCGGCGTGGTTGTAATAACGCACCGCCATCGCCGAGCAGACCAGCGAGGCAAACAAAACCGTCATCAGAACCAGTTCGAGCACCAGCCGCGCGGTCAAATGTGCGGAGATGGCGTCGCTGGCGCTAAACGAGGCGTTCAGCGAAGGGGCGGCCAGCGTGGCCGCGCCCATCAGTCCCAGCGCTGCCGTTGACGCGGTCATGGTCGCCGACATCATCGAATTGCGCAGGGTCTGCACTGCCAGGATTTCCGAGCCACGGTGCTTGGACAGCGCGGCAAACCAGTCTTCGCGCAAGGTCGCATGCACAGAGCGCGCCAACAGCGCGGGGTGCCTGCGCTGCACCAGCAGCAGCGCGACTTCGTAGGACACGAGTATGGCAACGGTCATGAGGCTCGCCAGCCAGGTGGTCGCGTTGGTCATGCTGGCCAAGCGATCACGCAGCCCGGGGCGTCATCGCTGGCCGGCGCAGCTCCAGCAACTCGAATACAACCATTCCGAGAAGCATCGCGGCCACAAAGACCAGCGCCTTGGACTCGCCCATGCCCAGCGCCACCAGGCCGGGGCCCGGGCAGAACCCGGCAATGCCCCAGCCGATGCCGAACAGCGTGCTACCCATCATCAGGCGCCGGTCAATCGGGCTTGCAGTGGGCAGTTTCATCTCCGCACCCATGAGCGACAGGGTCCGGTTTTTCGCAAAGAAGAAAGCGACAAAGCCCACCGCGATGGCCCCCGCCATCACCAGCGCGAGCGAAGGGTCCCACGCGCCCCCGACATCCAGAAAGCCCAGCACCTTGGCGGGATTGGCCATGCCGGAGACGATGAGCCCCAGGCCAAACACCAGGCCCGTGAGTAAAGAAGTCAATACAAACATAGATTTCTTCCTTAGATACTGAACAGGTGGCGCAGCACGAACACGGTCAAAAAGCCTGCGCCCATGAACGTGGCCGTCGCCGCCAGAGAACGAAGCGAGAGCCTTGACAGACCGCAAACGCCGTGGCCGCTGGTGCAGCCCGAACCATATCGGGTGCCGATGCCCACGAGCAGGCCCGCAGCTACCAGGGCGCCGTAGCTGGCGTCAATCTGCACCGCAGGCAGTTCGGCGAAGAGCGCATACAGCAGCGGAGCGCCTACCAGCCCCAGGAGAAAAGCGGCTCGCCAGCCCATATCTCCCCGCACGGGCTTCAACAGATTGCCCAGTACGCCGCTGATTCCCGCGATGCGTCCATTGAGCAGCGCGAACATGGCAGCAGCCACCCCAATCAATACGCCGCCCAGCAGGGAGGACCAGGGGGTAAAGGCATTCCAGTCGATAGTCATCATGTGCTTCCTTCGGGACAATAAATACGGTACAGCAGCGCCAGGATTTCCAGCGTTGCCGGGTTGGCCACGCTGTAGAAGATTTGCTTGCCCTGGCGGCGCGTGTTGACCAGGCCTTCGTTGCGCAACACGCCGAGTTGCTGCGACAGGGTCGGCTGATGGATGCCGAGTGCGGCTTCCAGTTCGCCGACGCAGCGCTCGCCTTGCGACAGCTGGCACAGCAACAAGAGGCGGTCTTCATTGGCCAGCACTTTCAGGGTGCCAACGGCTTGCGTCGCTGCTGCGCGCAGCAACTCAGGGTCCAGGACGAGACAGGTGGGAGTCATAAGGTCGATTTGTTTGGTTAGATTGACTATATTATATAAAACAATACAATATCCGTCAACATATCGAAATCAACCAATGGAGTCAGCCATGAACGCAAAAATAACGACCCAAGCTTTTTTTGACCCCGAAACCTGGACCGTCACCTACGTCGTCTCGGACAACCAGACCGGCCACGCGGCCATCATCGACCCGGTGCTTGACTACGACTTCAAGTCGGGACGCACGAGCACCACATCAGCCGATCGGGTGCGGGCCTACTTGGCGGACAAGCAACTGCATGTGGACTGGATTCTGGAAACCCACGCCCATGCCGACCACCTCTCGGGCGCACACTATTTGAAGGCGCATGTCGGCGGGCGCATTGCCATTGGCGAGAACATCCGCGCCGTCCAGTCGACCTTCAAGGCAGTCTTTAACCTGGAGCCTTCGTTCCTGCCCGATGGCAGCCAGTTCGACCATCTGTTCAAGGAAGGCGAGACGTTCAAAATTGGCAATGTCGAGGCCACAGCACTGCTGGTTCCAGGCCATACCCCGGCTGACATGGCGTACCGGGTGGAAGACTCGGTCTTTGTGGGCGACACGCTGTTCATGCCCGATGTCGGAACGGCGCGGGCAGACTTCCCGGGCGGCGACGTGCATGCGCTGTACCGGTCCATCCGCAAACTACTGGCCTTGCCGGAGGCGACCAAGATGTTTGTCTGCCACGACTATCCGCCGGCATCCCGCACGCCGCAATGGCAGACCACCGTGGGTGAGCAGCGCGCGAACAACATCCATGTGCATGACGGCGTTACCGAAGAAGCCTTCGTCGCCATGCGCACCGCCAGAGACGCGACGCTGGGAATGCCCACGCTCATCCTGCCGGCCATTCAGGTCAACGTCCGCGCCGGCGACCTGCCGCCCCCCGAAGACAACGGCATCAGTTATCTCAAAATTCCGGTCAACACGCTGGGCGTGAAGAGCAAATAGCATGCGCTTTGAACCGGGAGCGGTCGTCGCTGAACAACCAGATTTCACTTTGGCAGCTTTATGAACGAGGTCAGAATGAACACGCAAAATCATTGGGAACAGGTCTATCAGAGCAAGGCAGCGGACGCGGTCAGCTGGTTTCGCCCTCATCTGGAGCGCTCGCTTTCGTTGATAGAAAAAGCTGCGCCAGACCGTGCAATGTCCATCATTGACGTCGGTGGCGGCGAGTCGACCTTGGTCGATGATTTGCTCGGCGCGGGCTACCTTGACGTTAGCGTTCTTGATATTTCGCAGGCGGCCATTGATGCAACCCGGCAACGGCTCGGTCCCGCAGGCAATGCGGTGGCGTGGTGGGTCGGGGACGTCACCCAGGTCGCACTCCCCGAGGCAAGATACGACGTGTGGCATGACAGAGCGGTTTTTCACTTCCTGACTGACCTCGCGCAGCGCCGGGCCTATGTGCGCTTGGTGATGCATGCGGTCAAACCGGGAGGCCATGTCATCGTGGCGACGTTTGGGCCCGAGGGTCCCTCCAAGTGCAGCGGCCTTGACGTGGTTCGGTATGACGCGGATGGGCTGCACGGTGAGTTTGGCGATGCCTTTCGCCTCGTCGAAAGCGCAACTGAAGTACACGAGACGCCGTTTGGGACTTCGCAGCAGTTCATTTATTGCTACTGCGTCAAATCGTCATGAAACGCCAGGTCGAGGCCTGTGAATGATTAAATTCAATGCTCTGATGCCGGTGCCACGTCAGCGCTCGCCTGTTGGTCGGAGTTTTCGGGAAATGTCAAACAGGCCTCCAGGCCCACCGGATTTCGCGGACGAAGCTGCAAGCTTCCCGCGTAACGACTGGCCATCTCGCTGACGATGGAAAGCCCCAGACCGCTGCCTTGAGAGGCCGCACCACGCCTCCAGAACCGCTGCGTGGCCAGTGCGCAATCCACCTCGCTCAAGCCGGGCCCTTCATCGCAGACGCAAAAAGCGACATTCTGGTTTTCATGCATCTCGACGCGCAACACCACTTCGGACGGGCCAGTCGAATAGCGCATCGCATTGTCCAGAAGGTTGCGCAGCGCGCAGACCAGCAGCGATTCGGGCACTGCCAATGCAATCGTTCGGTTTGGCAGGAACAAGCGCACGCGTCCCTTCGCATGTTGACCGGCTTGGGCATCGTCAATCGCCAGCTTTGCGGCGACATCTGCGAAGGATCGGCCTCGCGACGCCGGCTGGAGCGAACCCTCCAGGCGCGCCAAAAGTAGTAGCTGATCAAGTGTGTTTTGCAGCCGCAGCACCCCCCGTTCGGCATCGGCCAATGCTTGCTGCGCCACGGGCGCGCCGTCAGCTTTCCGGGCGGCAAGCCGCATGACCTGCAGGTGTGTTTTGATACCCGTCAAGGGCGTTCGCAGCTCGTGCGCAGCGTCGTCGGTGAACCGCCGTTCCCGGGCCATCGCATCCTGCATGCGACCGACCAGATGCTCGATGGTATCCACGAGCGGCCGCAACTCGGGCGGCGCTTGGGTGTCGGGCAGTGGTGCGGTGTCTGAGGGCCCGCGCAGAGCAAGCGCTGCGCGCACTCTCTCGATGGGACGCAGGCCGCTACCGATTCCAAACCACAGCAACAACAAACTGCCGGCCAGCGCGATGGCAAAAGGAATCCCGGCAGTCAGGGCGATGTCCCGCAGCAAACTCTCACGCACATCGATGCGATCGGCGGTGGCGATCCGGATGCCGCCTTCCTGCAATACATAGGTGCGCCAGAGTTTGCCGCCAAAGCTGCGCGTGCTGTAGCCCGGCTGAACGTCGCCCAGACCAGGGCTGCTGGTCGTTCGAGCCACGGGCTGCATCGTCACTTCTCCACGCAGCAGGCTGACTTCACAGGCCAGGCCATCGCGTGCGACAACGTCGAGGGCCGATTCCACCGGCTTGCCTACTGCCATGCTTTCGCGCGGCATCTGCATGACCAACCCAGCCACCATGCGCGCCGATGCGGCCAGCCGGTCATCAAGCGCTGTGCGAAGCTCGCGGCGCACGTCGATGAGCATCCAGACCGCCACCAGGCTCCACAGGGTCACCAGCGACAGTCCGATGATGGCCAAAAGGCGTACACGCAGACTCCACGGGCGCCCAGTGCTGGACCTGGCACCGGGCGCTTTGCTTGATGCCGCATTTTTCGGGGTCGATGAGCGCTTCACCAGCCAGCTTCTCCAAGGCGATAGCCTTGACCACGTACAGTCTCGACAATATTGGGGCCGAGCTTTCGACGCAGGTGGTGGATGTGCACGTTGATGGCGTTGCTTTCAACTTCCTGTTCGAACCCGTAGAGGCTGTCGCGCAGGCGCTCCGCACTCAGGACGTGCTGCGGATGCTGAAGCAGCGCCCGGAGCAGGGCCAGTTCCCGGCGCGAAAGGTCGATCCGCGCACCATCAAGCGCGACCTCTCCCGTGGAGGCCACAAATGACAAAGGACCATGATTGACTTGGTTGACACTTCGCCCGGCCGCACGGCGGTGCAGCGCATGAAGACGCGCCAGCAACTCATCCAGGTCGAAGGGCTTGAGCAGATAGTCATCGGCACCGGCCTGCAAGCCCTCGACACGGTACTCGACGGCATCCCGCGCCGTCAGAACCAGCACGGGCAGCGATTGTCCGCGGGTCCGCCAGCGTCGCAGCAGCGCCATACCGTCCTCGTCCGGAAGTCCCAGGTCAAGAACGCAGACATCGAAGTGAAAACTGTCCAATGCAGCCTGGGCGGCGGCAGCGGTGCCAACCCAGTCCACCATCAAGCCATGCAGCCGCAGCCCGGCAGTGACGCCACTGGCCACCAACTCGTCGTCCTCGACCAACAGGATATGCAAAACGTGCCTCCTTGCACAACCATAGCGTGGGAATTGTCTCACTCTGAAATATGGAACTGTTAACGCTCACTTAATCGTGCATCAGCATGATGAACAACTTAAATTCTTTAAGGCTCCCACATTGCGTAGATCCTTCGTTACCTTCCTGCATGGCCTGCTGAACATCTGCATTGCGATGATTGCGGCGTTTGCGCTTGGCCAAGGCGCCGCCCATGCGGAGACCGCATTTCTCACTGCCGAAGAGGCATTCGTACTGACCGTTAACGAATCTGCAGGCAGCGCCGAGGGAGTTACGTTGAACTGGGCGATCGCTCCAGGTTACTACCTGTACCGCGACCGCATCGACGTCACGGCCCAACCACCCGGTGTTGTTGTGCAGCTCGACCGTCCACAGGGCGAGCAGAAAAACGATCCGAACTTTGGTTTGATGGAGGTCTTCCACGATGCAGTGACTGTCCAGGTGCACCCCGGCACGGCGCGCGATCTGACCGTGACCTGGCAAGGCTGCGCCGAAGCGGGTCTGTGTTACCCGCCCCAAACCCGAAAGATTTCCTTGGGCGGCGGCGCTGGAAATGCGTCCGCATTGCCAGCGCCGATCTCGACGGTTGCCGCCAGTGCAGATGCATCCCCCAAGGCTTCCCTGCTGCAAGCCGCGATGGGAAACGACAGCGCTGTCCAGCAGTTGCTGACTACGCGCTCGCTGGCCTGGACGCTGCCGATCTTCTTCCTTTTGGGCATCGCCCTGGCATTCACGCCTTGCGTGCTGCCCATGGTTCCCATCGTGTCGAGCATCGTCGTGGGCAGCCAGGCAGGTCCGAGGCGTTCGTTCGCGCTATCGCTGGCGTTCGTGCTGCCTATGGCGCTGACCTACGCAACGCTGGGTATCGCTGCCGCCCTGGCCGGCTCCAATCTGCAGGCGTGGCTGCAAAACCGCTGGACATTGTTCGCATTCGGCGGCGTCTTTGTCGTGCTGGCGCTGGGGATGTTTGGGTTCTTCGAACTTCAGCTGCCCGCTTTCCTGCGCAACCGGCTCGATCGCGTCAGCCGCGCGCGTCAAGGCGGAACGCTGTCTGGCGCTGCTGGCATGGGTGCCTTGTCGGCGCTGCTGGTCGGTCCCTGCATGACCGCTCCGCTGGCAGGCGCCCTGCTCTACATCGCGCAAAGCGGCAATGTGGTTCAAGGCGGACTGCTCCTTCTTTTCCTGGGACTGGGCATGGGTGTGCCTTTGCTGGTGGTCGGAACGCTGGGCACGCGATGCTTGCCAAGGCCCGGCCCATGGATGAATCGCATCAAAGGCGTCTTTGGATTTTTGCTGTTGGGCACGGCGCTGTGGATGGTGCAGCGTGTCGTAGCTCCCTTTGTGGCGTTGGCCTTGTGGGGCGCGCTGTGCCTGAGTGTGGCGCTGACATTGTTCCAAATGCTGCGCGCAGGCGGTGCTGCCGATGCGGGTCGCACCGGGCCGGGCCTGCTCGTGCGTTCCCTGGCGCTCGTGGTTGGCCTGTGGGGTGCCGCCATGGTGTTTGGCGCTGCCGCCGGAAGTGCCGATCCCTGGCGTCCCCTGGCCGGCATTGTGAGCCGCTCCGGGTCAGCGAGCCAGGACAAAGATACTGCGTCGGCAAGCGACTCCAGCTTCCAGACGGTCCGCAGCCCGCAGGAATTGCAGGCTCGTCTTGGCGAGGCCTTGGCCGCAGGCCAGCCAGTGCTGGTGGACTTCTATGCGGATTGGTGCGTGTCGTGCAAAACCATCGAGTCCGAAGTGTTTGGCAATGAGAAGGTTCAACGCGCCCTGGCCGGCGTGATGCGTCTGCGCGCCGACATCACCGAAGGCAATGCGGCCCAACAGGACCTCATGCGCAAGCACCAGATCATCGGCCCTCCCACCGTGATGCTCTTCGATGCGCAAGGCCGCGAGCGACGGGATGCGCGCCTGGTGGGCGAGTTCACGGTGAAGGATCTTTTGCAGCGCAATCCTGAAGGGAGCGGACTTTGATGAGCAACACACTGCAGATAGGTCCGCTGACCTTCCCATTTCAGTTGCTGCTGGTTTTCGCAGCCGTGGCATTGGCGCTGTTTGTATCGAATTTTCTAGGGCGCAAGGCGGGCGTGGACGCTGAGACACCCCTGTTTCGCCTGCTGCTGCTGGCCCTGCTGGCTGCCAGGCTGGGGTTTGTCATCCAGTACCGCGAAATCTACTTTGCAACGCCGCTGGACATGCTGGACATTCGCGACGGCGGCTGGCAACCGGTCGCGGGAGTAGCCGCCGCCTGGGTTGGGGCACTTGTGCTGGGCTGGCGGCGGCCTAGCGTTCGATTCCCCGTCGTGAGTGCGCTGGCGGTCGCCACCCTGGTATGGGGATTGGGGACGGCAGCGATGGCATGGCAGCCCGCCCAGACAACAGAGCTGCCCAGCATAAGTTTGACCAGCGTGGATGGGCGGCCCGTGGCGTTGTCAGCATTTGCCGGTGCGCCAATGGTGGTGAATCTTTGGGCCACATGGTGCCCGCCTTGCCAGCGCGAAATGCCCGTTATGGCGAAAGCGCAAGCCGACCATCCAGGCATTCATTTCGTGTTTCTTAACCAGGGCGAATCCCAGTCCAAGGTCCAGGCTTATCTCGCTGCGCACCAGCTCGGTCTGCGTAACGTGCTGCTCGACACGCAAGGTCAGGCCGGCATGCATTTCGGCCAACAAGCGCTTCCCGCCACCTTGTTCTTCGATGCCCAAGGCCGCCTGGTCGATACGCGTATCGGCGAACTGTCAAATGCCACCCTGAGCCAGCGTCTCCAGGCGCTCGCATCCCCTTAACCCTTAATCCAACCCTTGAACTCATGTATCCAAATCAACACTCGTTTCGTCGGGCACGCACGCTTTTACCAGTGTCCACCCTCCTGATCGGCCTCGCACTGAGCCCGGTTTCAGCCCAGGACCGCCCGCCCGTGCTCAAAGCGCTGGAAGCCAAAGGCGTCACGGTGGTGGGCACCTTTCCCTCTGCCGGCGGCCTGACGGCCTGGGCCGGCTACAGGGGCCAGCAACCCATTGCGTTGTACGCCACACCCGACGGCAAGCACCTTATCGCCGGAACACTGCTGGACGATCGAGGCAATGACGTCAATCAGGAGGCGCTGAAAAAGGCTGTGACCAAGCCCATGGCCGACGCCGTGTGGGGCCTGGTCGAGAAAAGTCACTGGATTGCGGACGGCTCCAGCAAGGCGTCACGCATCGTTTACGTGCTGACGGATCCGAATTGCCCCTACTGCAACAAGCTGTGGTCGGACGCACGGCCCTGGATCAATGCGGGCAAGGTGCAACTGCGCCATATCATGGTCGGAATACTGACGCCCACCAGCGCCGGAAAGGCCGCCGCGCTGCTGACCAGCAAGAACCCTGCAGCCGCATTGGCTGCCCACGAACAAGCCAACACGGCGGCCAACGCCAAGGTGATGGCTGCTGGACGGCCCAAGCCGCTGGAGGACAATGGCATCAAGCCGCTGGGCAAGATTCCCGCTGCCGCGCAGGCGCAACTTGATGCCAACGAGCAACTTATGGAGAACCTGCAACTGCGCGCCACACCGGCTTTGATCTGGCGTGACGACAAGGGCGCGGTGCAGACACGCACCGGTGCACCGGACGGCGCCCTTGCGGTGGCCTTTGGCCCGCTTTGAGTTTCAGGAGCAAATCCCATGCAGAAAACGCATTTGAAATCCACCATCACCACCGACATAGCAGTCATCGGTGCCGGCACCGCAGGACTGGCGGCCTTTCATGAAATCTCACGTGCCGGACGCTCCGCCCTGTTGATCGATCGCGGTCCCTTGGGAACCACTTGCGCACGCGTGGGCTGCATGCCATCGAAAGCAGCCCTGCATGCAGGTGAGCAATGGGCGACGCTGTCCCGGCTTGCCCCGGGCGGGCTTCCTTCAGCCAGTCAGACGCCAGATGGCCTGTGGCAGCGCGCGCGCGCCACGCGCAACCTCCTGGCCCAGGGAGTCGCCGAGCAGACCGTGGCGCAAGCCGGCGATCGACTGGTCATGGGAGAAGCACGTTTCCTGGACGCCCAGACCCTGGACGTCGGTGGCCAGCGCATCTGTGCAAAAGCCTTCGTGATTGCGACCGGATCACGGCCCGTCCTGCCCAAATTTCTGTCCGACCTCGGCTCCCTAGTCGTGACCACGGATACCTTGTTTGAACTCGAAAAACTACCGCGCAGCATCGGCATTCTGGGACTTGGCGCCATCGGTCTGGAAATGGGTCTGGCATTGGCCAGACTCGGCGTGCGCGTGGTGGCGGGCGACCTGAAGTCCACGCCTGCAGGCATCACCGACCCCGAAGTCAGGGCGCGTGCGCTTGAGCTTTTCAGCCCGGAACTGACGACCTGGCTGGGCCATCCGGTGGAGGTAGAGCTCGTCGGTGATGCGCTGCACATGCGTAGCGGTGAAGCGTCGGCCACGGTTGACCTGGTGCTCGCGGCGCTCGGCCGCCAGCCCAATGTCGAGCAACTCGACCTTGCCAATGCCGGCATCACGCTGGACAGCCACGGGCAGCCTGTCGTCGACTCTGCCAGCCTGCGCGCCGCAGGCAAGGCGGCGATTTTCCTGGCTGGAGATGTCACTCCGGACCGACCCTTGATGCATGAGGCCATCGGCGAAGGCGTGATGGCCGCGCGTGGCGCGTTACGCTCTCTTAATGATGGTTTTGAGAAAGCAGTGCCGCCCCGCCGCGCTGCCATCTCGATCGTGTTCAGCAACCCGGACGTTGCAGCCGTGGGGATGGCTTATGACCATCTCGACATGTCACGCACCGTGATTGGCACGGCCCAGGGCACAGGCAACGGGCGCTCCCGGATTCTGGGTGCAGAAGGCAATCTGGTGCGCGTCTATGTGGACCGTCACAGTGGTGTGCTGCTTGGCTCGGGCCTTGTCGCCGTGAAGGGAGAGCATCTGGCTCACGCCTTGGCGTGGGCGGTGCAACGGGGCGACACAGTTGAGAGCTTGCTTGCGATGCCTTACTATCATCCCAGCATTGAGGAAATGCTTCAGTCCGCGCTGAAGGATGCCGCCAGGCAAATGGCCGCGAACAGGCATGAGCGCGCCAGCGCACGTTTTTAGGAAGGGCACGATGTTACCCGGCACTTCACCTCTTCGCATCCTGCTTCATGCACCCACTGCGGCTGCCTTGACCAGGGCCCGTAACAATGTCAACAACATCGCGGCAGACGATCCCACAGCAGATGTCCGCATCGTGGTCAATGGCGAAGCTGTCGCTGCAGTGCTGGAAGCGCCCGATGCAATTCTGGATACCCGTACGCTGGTTTGTCCGAACACGCTTGGCCGGATGGGCCGCGATGCGCCGTCTCCGCTGGTCGTGCTTCCCCGGGGAGCCGCACTGTCGCTGGCGTTGATGCAGCAAGAAGGGTGGTGCTATGTCCGCGCCTGAACCATCTCACCGCATTCCAAATGTGCGCCACATCAACTCCTGCGTCATGAGACGTATAGCGGCTGCCGGGCTTTTATGCGTTGCTGTCGCAACCGCTTCGGCGCAGCCTGCAAAGCAAGGGCAGCAGATCGCTGCGCAAGGTACTTCCCAAGGTGTGGCTGCCTGTATCAGTTGCCACGGCGCAAAGGGTGAAGGCCTGGGCGCTTTTCCGCGCTTGGCCGGCACCGGCCAGGCTTACCTGCTGGCGCAACTTGACGCGTTTGCAGCCGGTAGCCGCAAAAATCCCATCATGCAGCCGATTGCGCAAAACCTCTCGTCCATCGAACGCCAGGCGGTGGCGCTCTACTTCAGCCAGTTGCCGGCGCCGTTTGTCGCGTCTGACCCAGCGCAGCCCTCGCCCTCCGATACAGGCGCATGGCTGGCGACGCGTGGCCGCTGGGCTGATCAGGTGCCAGCCTGCACCCAGTGCCATGGTCCGGGCGGTAGCGGCGTTGGCGCCCAGTTTCCGCCATTGGCCGGCCTGCCTGCGGCCTACATCGCCGAGCAGTTGCAGGCCTGGAGGGCAGGCAACCGGCCACCCGGACCGTTGGCGCTGATGTCCGAAATTGCGAAGAAGCTGTCCGACGCTGAAGTCAGCGCAGTCGCTGCGTATTATGAAAAACTTGCTGCGCAAGGCGCTGGCGTCACATCGGGCGGCTCGATCACGGCGGAACCTGCGAAAACGAAAGCTCGTCCATGAATCCCCAGCCCTCCACCTCCAAATTTCAGGTCAACAGCTTGCTGCTGTTCGTGGGGGCCATGGTCGCCATCCTGGCCGTCCTGACGGTTGGTGGAAATATGCTGTTTACACGCTTTGCTGACAAGCTGGTGCCTTCAACCGTCGTCCCGCTTGCACAAACGCCTGCCCCTGAAATCACGACTGTCGCCAGCCCTGCCGCGTCTGCACCAAATTCCAGTGCAAAGCCGGCAGCTGTGACTACCGTATTTACACCGCCCGCCGAGAGCACCATGCCCACTGGAGATTACGGCAAGGTCATCCGGCTGGGGCAGCAACTGTTCATGGAAACGGGCCAGCACGCCAGCCGTTATGTCGGCAACAGCTTGACTTGCGCCAACTGCCATCTTGATGCCGGCCGAAAGGCCGATTCCGCACCGCTGTGGGCGTCCTTCGTCCACTACCCGGCCTTTCGAAGCAAAACCGGCCAGGTGGACACGCTGGCCTCACGCATCCAGGGCTGCTTTGAGTACAGCATGAACGGCAAGGCGCCGCCCGCAGATGATCCGATCATCACGGCGTTGCAAACCTACGCGTTCTGGCTTGCCAAAGGCGCGCCGGTGGGCATGCCGCTGCCGGGCAGCGGCTACCCCAAGCTCAAAAAACCCGCGCAGCCTACCGATTACGCACGCGGCGAAAAAGTGTATGCGCAAAACTGCGCGCTGTGCCACGGCGCCGATGGCCTGGGCCAGCGCGCTGGCGACAAGCAGGTGTTTCCTCCGCTGTGGGGACCGAAATCGTTTAACTGGGGCGCCGGCATGCACCAGCTGGCCAACGCGGCCGGCTTTATCCAGGCCAACATGCCGTTGGGCAAAGGCGGCACTTTGAGCGAGCAGGATGCCTGGGACGTCGCTTCCTTCATGAACAGCCATGAACGCCCGCAGGACCCGCGCTTCACAAAGTCAGTCGCCGAGACGCGCAAAAAGTACCACGACACCGATGACTCGCTGTACGGCAAGACCGTCAACGGGCATGTGCTTGGGAGCCCTTGAAATGGTCGCGCCTTCTCCTTTCTGCGCGCCGCTTCACTGCATTGACTCCATCAGGATGCTTTTGGGCGTCGCGTGCTTTGCCCGCATTGTTCGAAATATGTCGCCAATCGCTTATTCGGTGGAAGGGGTGGCCCCGGACACCCATTTCAATCTTTTTTTAAACCAAGGAGCAATCTATGTCTGACTACGGATTTAAGACGACACTTTCGACGACTTTCGACGTTGCCTTGCCCCAAGTGCTGGCCGCGCTCAAAGCCGAGGGTTTTGGCGTGCTGAGTGATATTGATGTGGCCGGCGCGATGAAGGAAAAACTCGACATCGACATGCCGCCGTATCGGATTCTTGGCGCTTGCAATCCGCCTCTCGCACACCGGGCCTTGCAGGCTGAGCCCGACATCGGCCTTTTGTTGCCGTGCAATGTGATCGTGCGGCAAGACGCCGACGGGCAGGTGACGGTCGGCTTCCTCGACCCGCAACTGATGGTCGGCTTGACCGGCAACCCGAAGATTCGCGAAGTTGCCGACGATGCCGCCGCCAGGCTGCACCGCGTTTGCGATTCACTGGCCGGGCTCACAACGTCATGATCCCGAAGCGGGTGGTTTGGAGCGCGCACTGTCCGCAGGCTCGCTTAACGCGTGGCGTGTCACTTGCTGTCGGCAGAGTTACCAATGTCGCTTCTGAGGATCGAGTCTGGCCCTCCGGCCGCTGCGCCGTGATCGTCGATCCAGGTCTTTTCAATCATCTTCTTGCGAGAGGCTCGTGATGCAACGACGTCTTCAAATGCAAGCCGCCACAGCGGCGGCAGCGGCGCTTTTCCTCGCCGTGTCCACTGGTCTGGCACAGGCTCAAGCGCCGGCACGGCCTGCCGTTCCGGATTTCGGTGCCATTCACACCGCCCCGCAAGCCGCCGAGCGCCCGAGCAAGTCGCTTCGCTACAAGGTGGTGTTCAGCGTCACCCAGGGCAACGACGACACGACGAAGCCGAACGCAAGCCTCGAAAAAGTCGCGCGCTTCATGAATTTGCTGGCAGCCGATGGCGTTCGTCCGGTTTCCGGCGATGTGGTGGCCGTAATGCACGGCAAGGCGACACCGATCGTGATGGACGACGCCGCCTACCGCGCCCGCCACAACGGTACTGCGAACCCCAACGTTGAACTGATCGACCAGCTCAAGAAGGCAGGTGTGTCCGTTCGGGTGTGCAGCCAGGCGCTGGCCGCGGCGTCGATTGCGCCCGAGGCCGTCGACAAGCGGGTCAAGATCGACGTGGCGGCGTTGACGACGTTGGCCAACCTGCAGTTGCGCGGCCACGCACTGATCCCCGATTGATGCGCTCGCCAGTGCACTGCCACCGCCAATCCACTCGCGTGCGCCGGCAGCTGCTTGCAACAAGATTGAACAGTGCAACAAGCGCATGGGCATCGACAGCGCAAAACTTTATCGCGAGCGCTCGAATCTCGAGCCGTGTCTCCGATCCAAAAAAGGGCTGGAGTTCGACCACTGCCGCATTGGACGCCTCACACTGACGACTCGATCACTACTAGGAGACACCATGAACCAGTACACGAAACACTTCTTGACTTCGATGGCCCTGTTTTTGAGTATTGCAGCGATCTGGTCGACCCCGGTCATTGCACAGGATGCGATCAACGTCTACGGCCCCGGCGGGCCGGCTCCGGCGATCCAGGAAGCGGCCAAGGCCTTCGGCGCCGCGAACCAGATGACCGTCAACGTCGTCGCCGGGCCGACCAACCAATGGATCGACAAAGCCAAGCAAGACGCGGACATTGTCTTTAGCGGCGCCGAAAACATGATGACCGACTTCGCCAAAGCATTGCCCGGCGCGTTCGACCTCGTCGATGCGCAACCGATGTACCTGCGCCCGGTCGCGATCCTGGTGCGACCGGGTAACCCTAAAAAGATCCGCGGGTTTCGCGACCTGCTCGCGCCCGGCGTCAAGGTGCTCACCGTCGCAGGTTCCGGCCAGACGGGCTTGTGGGAAGACGTGGCCGGCCGAACCGGTGACATCGCCATGGTGCGCGCATTTCGCAAAAACATGGTGTTCCCGGAGGCGGCGAACAGCGGCGCTGCAAAACAGCAGTGGACAGAGCAAAAAGACATCGATGCGTGGCTCATCTGGAACATCTGGCAGGTCGCCAACCCGGAGCTGGCGCAGGTTGTCCCGATGGACGAACCGTTCCGCATCTATCGCGACGCCGGGGTCGTGTTGACCCACAAGGGCAGCGCCCAGCCGAAGGCCAAGGCGTTTATCGAGTATCTGCAGTCGCCGGCAGGGCAGAAGATTTTCGCCAAGTGGGGTTGGGATACGCGGTGAAGCGCTCGCCCGACAGCACAGCCCAGATGCTCGCGCTTGAGGCGCTGCGCTCGGGGACCATTGCCTCACTGGCCATGATGCCGTTCGGATTGCTCTTCAAGTCGATGGGTGTTCGCGTGGGCCACTGCGGACCCAAGGTGGGTGAAGCGCTGTTCGGCCATCAACCCGCCCCCTGGATGCCGGTGCTGCTGCTGGTGCAGCATTTCGTAATCGGGTGGTTGTCCGCCTTGCCCTTGCTGATGTTCTGGCTGTGGCGCGCGCCACGGGCGGTTCGACTGGGCGATGGTTTACTTTATGGCCTGGCGTACTACCTGGCGGTCAATGCCCTGGCTCTGCCTTGGCTGTTTGGCGACGCTTTCCCATGGCAGCTTGGCTGGAGCACCATCTATCCAAGTCTGGTCGTGCATCTGGTGTTTGGGGTTTCAATCGCCTTGACAGCACGCATGTTCGGATTTTTCCGATTCACGTGCGGATACGCGAAACTGGCCGAGCCTGAGTTTGCTACAAAATAAATAGCAACTTGCGCATGATATGCAAGGGCGTGAAGGCAATACGTCATCAAAAGACAAAATTGTTCTTTTTCTGAACTTCACAATTACTGCCTCCTCGGCAGGTGAAAGCACTGTACTTTTGGGCTTTGTCGGGCCCATGGGCACATCTGTGGTCGTGGTGCGAGATCGCCACTTGGTGACCGTGGCGCGGCTCAGCCCATATCGCTGAGCCAGGATGCTGGTCTTGTCTTTCTACCTTTGGGAAGCTCTGCTCAAACTCGCAGCGTTGTTCGGACGCTGCCGTGAAGCATGTTTTCCATAACGCTTTTTCCTCCTCAGCGGACTGCAATAACGTCATGGCTCTCCGGAACCATACACCCAGGCCATTTGAGCGGATGGGCCATGTGGGCAGCTCTGGCAGTCGTCCTGTTCCTGAAATCGACTTTTGAAGAGCGCTGGATGCATGAGAAACATCCTGCATATGCCGCCTAACGCCTGCGGAGCAAACGTATTTTTTCCTTGGTTGTTTTAATGACCCCGTTGTTCAAGTGCTGTCTGGCCAAACTTATAGAAAATGCGAGCTTCCACGGCGCAAACGCCACCGTGTTTGTCGAAGATACGCCGCAGCGCCTGACACTTCGCATAACAGATGCGGATCCGCTTACCGGCTCTAAGGTGGCAGCAGCTGGCTGATTTTTGCAGGTAAAATAGGCTGCAGCGCTTATCTTTATTGTACAACCAGCTATCAAAAAAATAGCAATTTCAACTGCAGCCGTTACCTGCCCGCAACCTGCACAGCTGCGCATAAGCGGGCAGCTCGAGCTGCAGCGTGACGTGGCGAATCTCGAAGTGCTCGTACAATTCGTGCTCGGCCTCCTGCAACACGGCGCTGGTGTCGGTGTCCTGATCTTTCAGCACCATGTGCGCCGTCAGCGCGACTTCAGAGGTGCCCATGGCCCAGACATGCAGGTCGTGGACCTCGGCAACACCCGGCAGCTTCAGCAGCAGCGCGCGCACCGCCGCCATGTCAATGCCCTCGGGAACGCCGTCAAACAGCATGTGCAGCGATTGCTTGAACAGGCCCCAGGTGCCCAGCACGATCACCACCGCAATCGCCAGGCTCATGACAGGGTCAATCCAGGTCCAGCCCTGCCAGAGGTGAAGCGCGCCGCCAATCACCACGCCCAGCGACACCAGCGCGTCGGCCGCCATGTGCAAAAAGGCGCCGCGAATGTTCAGGTCGTCCTTGCGTCCCCGCATGAACAGCAGTGCGGTAGCGGTGTTGATCACGATGCCGACACCCGCCACGGCCATGATGGTCCAGCCTTCGGTGGCTTCGGGTGTGCCCAGGCGGTTAAATGCTTCCCAGGCGAGTGAACCCATGGCCACCAGCAACAGCATGGCGTTAAAGAACGCCGCCAAAATGGAGGCCCGTTTCCATCCATAGGTGTGGCGGGCATTGGGCCGCAGCTTGCCAGCCAGCGCGCCACCCCAGGCCAGCACCAGGCCGGCCACGACGCTCAGGTTGTGGCCGGCATCGGCCAACAGCGCCAGTGAGTTGATCTTCCAGCCGTACCAGGCCTCTATCGCGACAAACGCCATATTGAGCGCAATGCCGATGGCAAAGGCGCGGTTGAATTCTGCGGGGGCATGGCTGTGCCCGTGGTCGTGGGCAGCGCTCAAAGCGTTTGTCCTGCGACCAGCGCCAACTTGCGGCGCATCGTGCCGGCCAGGTCAGTGCCGGGCGAGACGGTGTTAAAGACGGTTCCGTACTTCTTGACGTTGTCGTGCAGAAGATTGAGGCGCTGGTCCGACTCGTCGGTGTCCACCAGAATCTCGTAACGAATGGACTCCATCCTGGGAGGCACGTCCTGGCGCACACCGTGCACGCGGACCTGGACGCCGAGCAACTCGAACTTCAGCAGCGGCGTGACGCGTTCGATGCTCTTGATCATGCAGGCGGACAGCGCGGCCAGCAGGAGTTCAGCCGGGTTGAAGGCATCGCGCCGCCCCGCTAGGTCGGTGTCGAGCGTGATCTGTGCATCCTTGCAGTCCGCCTGGCTGCCGCGGGCGTCAAGCCGACGGGCGATCACTTCAAAAGTCATTTTTGGGGTGTTTGCAGTCATCGTTCAATTCCTTTCATTAATCATGCCGCAGCCCTGCCCGTAACCAGGAAAACCGGTTCCTGGTCGGGCGGCATCTGCTTGAGTTCCTCGTCTGTGAGCCGGGCATAAACCTCGATCAGGTAACCGCTGGGGTCGCGCAGCCACAACTCGTGCAGCGGGGTGCCGCGCCAAGTGGTGCGCGGCGGCTTGACGATGGGCGCGCCTTCGGCCAGGGCCGCATGGTAGGCGGCAATCACCGCGGCCTTGTCGGCTACGCCCAGGCCGAGGTGGTACAGGCTGTAGGTGTCGAGTGGCTGCGCACTGTCATTGACCAGAAGCACCAGGTTCAGGTGCAGATGAGGCACGGTAAACGTGCTGTAGCGGGCCGTGGCGTCTTTGGGTGCAGTGCCCAGAAACGCGGTGTAAAACGTAGTGCTTGCGGCCAGATCGGCCACGCGAAGACTCATGTGAAATTCGTGGGCGACTGGAAACGAAGGTGAAGGGGGGGTCATCTGCTGCTCCGGAATGGTTTTTTACAGCAAGGCTGAGATTTTTCAATGGCAACAAGCATGCTCTACACACCTGTAGACGAATGAGCACGCCAAAAGACGCAAAACGGCAACCGCGAACCGGTGTTCCGCATGGGCATTGCTCAAGCCTTCAGCGCGGCCAACTCGCTCAGGCTGTGGCCCAGCAGCACCCGAAAACTAGGCAATGCGGCCAAAGACGAGTGCGCGGACCTGCGCCCACTGCGCTTCGCGTGGAGCCGCTTCCTCTTGAATCGCCAGCGCTGCATGGAGGTCCAGCCGGCCTTGCGCATCGAACACCAGCCAGCTGCAGGTTTCGTTGACGACATCCTGCGCCTGGCCGCCAACGATGCGTAGATACCAGTCCACCAAGATGAAGCGGCGGCCAGCGAACTCGGGCAGGACGGTCTCGTTGCGGGCGAGCGCGACGTAGCGGTCATGTGCCAGCGGCTGAACGCTGCTGCCCTCGCCCAGCAGGAACAGGCGGGTTTCATGATCTACGGCCGCGTCAGGGTGCGCCGATTCGTCTTCAGGCGTCGTTGGCATCATGCGGGTCCTTCATAAACCGGGGCGAAGCCACCGCCGGGTGTTCGGAAATTGGTCGTCTGACCCTGGTACAGGCGTGCGGCCACCCATTGCACCTGGCCGTCATAGGTGTAGTCGCGCAGGTCGAACTTCAGCACCTGCGCCGGTTCCTCGTCCGAAATCACGCGCTCGCCGGGCGTGACCAGCGCCTGCGCGATGTAATCGCCAGCCAGGATTTCCTGCCACACCCGCTGGGTGAGCTTGTCACCCCGGTAGGCGGCCCGGCTGCCGAAGCCGGCAAATGGCTTGAAGAACAGGCGCCGGCGCTCGCGCCACAGCCGCTCGGCATTCGCCGGGTCCACTACTTCGGTGTGCGGAATGCCAGCCAGCAGAACGTCCTGGGTGGCCTGCGACACGCCCATGGTTTCAAGCCCCTTGGCATCGCTGAGCAAGGCCATGTTGCGCTTGTCCGCATACAGGGCGTGCGCCTGCGGATGCGGTGTGAGCACCATGGCGTTATCAAGGTAAGCCGCACGCAGCGTGGCGCTGGCGGGCGTGGCCAGCGAAAAGTCGGTCAGGCGGTTGTAGACCAGGTCGATGGCCGTCTCGCCGTGCCAGAGCAGGCCGCCGCGCAGGCTGAATTCATCTGGACCAGCAATCACCGCCTGCAACCCGTGGCGCTCAAACAGTTGCTCGAACAGCAAAAACTCAGGGTAGAGATACTGCTGCCCGGGCACCTCATCCACGATGGCGATGCTGCGCAGCGCCCGCGCGTGACCAGATAGCATCCATTCGTGGCGAAACATCGCCACGATGCGCGCTTCCAGCGCATCGGCGGTGGCCAGCGGCGGCACCAGATGCTCCATCGCCGGGCAACAGGCGCGCTGGGCCCGCGCCAGCACGGCGTTGAGCATCGCGCCACCCGCATTGGTATTGATCTCGATCAGCCCGAAGCCGCCCTCGGTGACATGAAAGTCGTAGCCGAAAAATACGCCCAGGGCACCGCCCGGGTCATGGCGCGCGATGGCGGGCGACCGGGCCAGAACCGCCTCGCGGTAAGCGGGCAGCGCCACCACCGATTCGATGGCCTGCACCAGTGCAGCCATGCGGGCCATGTGGGACTTCAACACAAACACGGGGCGGGCAGCGAACAAATAAGGGCAGCGCTCGCCCACCAGGTCAAACAGGTCCGGCGGGCCCATTTTCGCTTGCAATGCGCGCCGAAGCGCCTCGGTGTCCAGGCTGATGCAAAAGCATTCACTATTGAGGGCCTGAATCGACACACCGTGGCGCGATGCGATGGCCAGTGGCGTTGCCGGCAGCGAATTCATCAATGGGGTCATGAAAAGATTTTTTCTGTCTGTTGGTGGAAATCAAAAACTGATTACGGTGGCAGCCTCGGCAGCGAAGCGGGGGAACGCAAGCGCTGCGGATTCCAGCGTGATGCCGCGCGCACGAAAAGCCGCTTCGGCGCCGAACTTTTGCGCAAGTCCAATACAGGCGGTCACGCGAACGCCTTGCTGGACCAGACTGTCAATCTGCGCATTGAACGCTTTTCGCTCAAGCTGATCCGGGGTCGCAAGCGCGCCTTCGGCGGGTCCGAATATGTAAAGCTCCAGTGCCGTGGCGCTGCCGTCGGGGGCCTGGTGCATGTGTTCGGCCAACGCCGGAGCCGTTGAAAGGGAAGGTGCATCGTCATGGAAAAGATGCAGTACCAGTTTGGACATGTCAGTCTCAAGTGGGGTTTAGGGATGCAAGAAGGCGCCGACCATGCTGAAACACCACCACCTTGCCAGGTGGCAGAGAAATCCAGGCTTCGTCTGTGGTCAGGGGCTCGGTAGCAATCAGGCTGACGTGCCGGGCGCCGTCCTGCACGGGGCTCAAGGCAATGCGCAGGGTAGGACTGCCGAACGTCTCGTGGGGCGCCGCGCATTGCCTCTCGATGTAGAACAACCGGGTGGAACAGTGCGCATACAGGTATTGGCTGTCGGACAACAGAAAGTTGGCCATGCCGTGCTGGGCAAGTTCGCTCGCCCAGCCCTGGATGACCGGCAGCTTCTTGTTCAGATCAAACACCTCCTCAAGCCTCAAGGCCTGGCGAAGGCGGTCCATCAGGGTGCAGAACGCCCGTTCCGAGTCGGTCTCACCGAGCGGCAAGTTCCAGCTTGGCGCCAGGCGGCTGTCGGCCATCACGCCCGGCATATTGCCGTTGTGCGCAAACACATGGCAAGCCCCGTACAGCTCGCGCGCAAACGGGTGGGTGTTGGTGTACGAGTTCACGCGCGGCAGGCTGGCCAGGCGAATATGCGAGATCACGATTTCGCTGCGAAATTCATGCGACTCGATGAAGCGCAGGCAGGCGCTGCTTGATGCCGGTGCCGCTTCCTTGATCAGTCGGAAGTCGCGACCTTCCTTGAAGGCAATGCCCCAGCCGTCCTTGTGCGGGCCCAGCCTTCCACCGCGTCCGCCCAGAACGCCGAGCGAAAACGTCACATTGGCAGGCCTGTCGCTGGAGAGTGCGAAAAGTTCACACATGAATCATTAACCTGAATGAATGTCCTGCGCAATCAAGGTGAGTGTGGACAACGCACGAGATCAACGTCATCGCTTTTCCATGCGCTGGCTCAGCAGCGCCACCAGCATGCCCGCCGACACCACGGCCGCCCCGAGCGTCCAGGCCAATACGGCGCCAAGCTCGGTGCGGTAGTGCCAAGTGGCGATGCTGGCGGCGATGAAGCCGATCTCGGTCGCGCCAAACACCACGGTCAGCCAGAACTGCATTTGCGTCATCTGCTGCTGGTATCGGGTGGTCAATGCAAAGCTGACCGTCTCCAGGCGGTCCATCAGTGCGTCGTAGAGGTCGATGATGCCGAACAAGCGCTCCCCCTCCTCGGCAACCTGGTCGCCAAACCGGGTGGCGGCCATCGTGGCGCCGTAATACTCCTCCAGCCCGCTGCTGATCTGCTGCTTGAGCTCCAGCAGGGCCTCGATGCTGGCCGGCGTGCGCTGCGACAGCCGTTCATACAGCTGCAGCAGCACAGCGCGCTCTATCAGCAGCAATTCGAGCGTGACCAAAAACGGCACGGCGCTGCGCGGCGGCAAGCCGGACTCGAAGTCCGCCAGGGCCGATTCGTCTTCGCACCCGTGAATGTCAAGCGCAGCGCGGCGCCCCAGCAAGGTGATGCCGCCCACGCGTGCACAAAAGTCGCGCGCCAGCTCGGCATCGACCACATCCGGCTTGAGCCTGCGCGCCGAACGGTCGCGCCACATCAGGCGCACGATGTCGTCTGCCTGCCCGGCTGTCAGTGCCGCAAGCGGTTGCGTGGGCAAGCGCACGACACTGCAAGGCAGGTACTGGCGGTAGGCGCTCTCGCCTCCCAACGCAAGGTTCAGAGGCTGCAAGGCCTGCCAGACCTGCATCGGCAGGCTGCCGGGCAACTGGTCGTCGAGCCATGCTGTCCAGCGCTCGGCATTGAAATCCTGCAGGCGGCCCGGCAGCCACACCTCCCACAGCGCCACGCCAGCCACATGGGTGAACAGATGCACGTCAGCCACGGTCGGGCCATGCGGGTCGTTGGCGGAACGGGTCAGGGCGATACGGCCAATGGCGCTGTGCGTCAACCGCCCGGCGTCCATGAAGGCTCGGCCCAGCACATGCACTTCGGTTTCGTCGCGCAGGTGCCGGTAGTTCGAGAGCTGCAGCGCCGAGAACGGTGTCACACCGGTCAGCCGCAGCGCAGCATCCAGATCGACTGCGCTGGGAATGGCCGGTAGCGACACCGAAAACAGCAGCGCAAAGCCGGGCACCGCCTTGACCGGCGGTTGATTTGGAGGAGCCTCGGCATCTGCGGTCATCACCTGCATCATGCGCCCTTGGAATTTCGTGGGATCCTGTCCTTAACGAAGTGGCGCCCAAGTCTGCTGGCATGGTTTTTTCTGTCAGGCACGCGGCGCTCAGGCCCGGGCCGTCAGCCACTGCTCGATCTTGTCGCGGCTGGGCACGCCGCCGGCATGCACCACCTTGCCGTTGATGACGACGCCGGGGGTGCTCATCACGCCGTAGCACATGATGTCGCGCAGCTCCTCGACTTTTTCAAGCTTGACGCTGACGCCTTTGGCTTGCGCGATCTGGTCGATCAGTGCGATGGTGGCTTTGCAGTTGGCGCAGCCGGTGCCGAGAACTTTGATGTCCATGATGTTTCCTTGGATGAATTGAAAAAATTGAAAAAATTGAAACAGGGATGGTGTGGCGCCTACAGCACGGCGTTGAACACAAACCCCACCAGCAAAATGCCGGTGGCCACGACAGCGACAAAGGTGGCAATCAGCCGCACCTTGAGCACTTTGCGCAAGATGATCATCTCGGGCAGCGACAGCGCAATCACGCTCATCATGAAGGCCAGCACCGTGCCGAGCGCCGCGCCCTTGGCCAGCAGCGCCTGCACGATCGGGATCACGCCGGCCGCGTTGGTGTACATCGGCACGCCCATCAGCACTGCCAGCGGCACCGACCACCAGACCTCCTTGCCCATGAAACTGGCCATGAAGTCTTCCGGCACATAACCGTGGATCAGGGCGCCCAGGGCAATACCGCCCAGGATGTAGGGCCAGACCTTACCCACGATCTCACGCACTGCTGCAAAGCCGCCCTGAATCCGGTCGGCCAGCGTGGCGCCCGCGTCTTCAAACTGGACTGAGGTCCTGGGCATGTCGCGGACCCAGTCTTCCAGGTAGGCTTCCATCTTGAGGCGGCCAATGACCCAGCCCGCCACGATGGCGACGCTCAAGCCCAGGCCCAGGTAGAGCGTCGCAACTTTCCAGCCAAACATGCCGAACAACAGCGTCAAGGCGACTTCGTTGACCATGGGTGCCGAGATCAGGAACGAAAAGGTCACGCCCAGCGGCACCCCGGCCTGCACGAAGCCGATGAACAGCGGCACTGCCGAGCAGGAACAAAACGGGGTGACGATGCCCAGCGACGCGGCCATCACATTGGCCACGCCCTCGCTGCGCCCGGCCAGCAGCGCCCGTGTATGCTCCGGGGTGAAGTAGCTGTTGATCATTCCCATGACGAACACCACGCCGGTCAGCAGCATCAAGACCTTGGGCGTGTCATACAGAAAAAACTGCATTGCGCCGCCCAGGTGGCTGCTGCGATCCACAGGCAGGGCCGCGACCAGGGCTTCAGAGCCCGGCAGCAGCATCTGGTACAGCCCCCACCAGACGGCAGCGGCAAGTCGAACTCGATAGCCTGGCTGGCGCACCAGTAAGGTGGACCCCTGAGTCAAGACAAATTTGAACTCAGTTTAAGTTGCACTCGATTCCACTCGCAGCTGGACGGC
>NZ_JAFCTH010000027.1:0-32252 GCF_049895905.1 Polaromonas sp. DSP2-3-2b2
GGGGTGGCCGTTTCCTGCGTCCACTCGGTCAGGGTTTGCGACAACAAAGACAGCGATGGCACCAGAAACAACACCCGTTTACCGGCCCCGGCCATTTGCTCGGCCAGGCGCAAAGAGGTAAATGTTTTACCTGTGCCGCAGGCCATGATCAGTTTGCCCCGGTCAGCATGCTCTAGACCGGACACCACATTGGCAATGGCCGCCATCTGGTACGGACGTGGCGTTTTTTGTTCCTTGAGTTCAACCGTTTTTTGGGTGAACCATTTCGCCCAATCAATCTTGCTTTCTTCCAGGTCCGCCAGGGTTATTTTCTGGCACGGGGTATGTTGCCCGTGCATTGCCGTGTCCACGTGGGGACTGATTTTGTCGGTCGAGAGAATCAGCAAGCGGTGGGTGAAGGGCATCTTGCCCGATGCCGTGAAAAACGAATCCACCTGTTTTTTGTAAATGGTGCTGTCCGAGTCGTAAAACTTGGCCTGGATGGCGTGGTATTCGGCGGTTCCATTGGTTTTGGCAACCAAGTCGATGCCCGTATCGGCGCCAGGGTCGAGGTGGCCTGCCTTGATCCAGTTTTCCCGCCAAGCCTCCCACAGCCACACCTCACAGTACAAGTCCTGGTAGCGTGGCTCATGCTGAAAATAGAGCTTGGCCAGGTTCTCAAAATAATTGCCTTTTTCGCGTTCCGTATGAGCGGTTTTACGAAAGATGTCCAAGATGTCCGTCAATCCACTCATTACTCGCCCTGACTGTTGCTTTGTGATTTATCAAAGCAGTCTAGCAGTCAGGCGGGACGAGAAAGTCCGCCGGTTCGGGCTGCGAACCGCTACTTCAAACACGCCCCAGAGCGGTTTTTGGCACGCGGGACAGCAACCAGCCACCGGTAGATTCCGAGAAGGCTGGTAGCCGTGAAAATGACCTGCGTGGTGATGAGGCCGGGCGCATTGGTTTGGATGCCAAACGCGGTCCAAAAGCCGTTGGATATGAGAAACAGCACAAACCCCCAGCCAGAGTGTTTGGTGTTGAGCGCCAAGAGCAACGCACCGGTTACGCCGGTCGCGCAGCCTGCCCACTGGAGGGCGTCGAGGGTCGTGATGATCATGATTTTTTAGCGGTCTTGGCTGCTGGCTTGACGGTCGTTGGGGCCGTTTCGGTGGCTTTTGGCTCTGCTGGCTGACGCTCGGCAATAACGCGCATCAGGTCGGCAATTTGAGCTTGCATGGCTTCGAGCTTCCCGGCCAGTTTTGCCTTTTCTTCGCGTGCGCTGCTGGCGTCCTTGCGGGCGGTATCCCGGTCGGCTTCGGCCTGGGTCACGCGCTCGGCATTGCGCAGGGCTTCGCCTGCGGCTGTTTTGCGCTGCTCCTGGTGCGACTGCTGGACAGCTTCGGCTTTGATCTTCACCGCCACCAGTTCAGTGCGTACCTGGTCAAACTCGGCGGCTGCAGCAGCTGCTGCCTTCTTGTGATTGGCAACCTCGGCGCGTAATTCTTCGACCTCCTTTTGGTAGCGAGTGCGTTCGGCTTCGATGGCAGTGATTCGTTCGCGCACTTGGGCCAGTTCAACGGCTTGCGCTTGGTTGATGGCCTGAACATCGGTCAGTTTGGTTTGCAGCTTTTCGGCGTCGGCTTGCACTTCATCAAATTTGCCCTCAAGGTCGTCCACCGTTTCCGCTGCGTCGGCCAACTCGCGCTCGGCCTGCGCCTGCTGCTCGCCTGCGCTGCGCAGCACCTCATGGACCCGGCGCTCTGCGGCCTTCACGGCTTTGTCATTCAACTCCACGGCCAGCGATGCAAGGCGCTCGGTAAGCGCCTTGCTGACAGCGCCGACAGTTTCAGCCACTTCAACGGGCAAATCAGCCACCGGCTCGGCTTGGGTCTTGACCTGGCTGCTCTGGTGTTCGTCCCACACCTGCTTGAGTCGCGTCGGGTTGCCGCCGCCGACCTTCTGGCGCAGGGCAAAACCCGTGATGTTGCGGCCAGCCACTTGCAGGTTTTGACCGGCTTCGATGATGGATTCATGGGTGAATTCGGCTGGACGCATGGTGTTTTCTCCTTGTTAAGCCTTAATTATATCATAACAAATAAACTAACAAACTAATAAACTAATAAACTAATAAACTAATTATCAAACAAACAAATTAATTAGGTAATTTGTGATGGTTCAGCCATCGAATCGGACGCTGCGCCAGAAAAGCCGCAGGAAGGCCGATAGCCGCGTTTTTTAGGCCCACTCACCCAATCCCCTTAATTCACGGGAAAAATCGCAGGAAGGGCCAGTTTGGCTCGTTCTTGCTGCATTGCCAGTCTCTATGCCTATCCAACAAACCCGCGAAGCGGTGTCTTGGCTGTTTATGCCGCTTGCGGCATGTAGCGAAGCGGTACGGATCGCGGGATACCCGCGCATCCCTCTGGTGCTGGTTTCGTCAGAGCCTTTGAACAATCCCGGTGGTCGTTCGTCCTGGTTGCTCGAACGTGGGCGCAGCCTCTACACAAAAGCCGACTCACCGAATGCGTTGAAAACCGGGCTTTGGCGGCGTTAGCCGCCATCCTGTACGCACCTTTTTCGCTGGGTGAGTTTTATGGCGTAGTGGTGGTTTTAGCAGTCCGGACACGAAGTGCCGGATTTGGGGGATTTGTTCGACCCCCTTTGGGGGTCACTTAATGGCCTTGGCAAGGGTGGGTGCCCTTCTAGGGCGACCTTGCGCAGCATGGTCGGGATTGGTTTCTGAGTCGGCTTTCTTCGTCTTCTTGGCCAGTTGTCCACAAAAACCAGTTCTTCAACTATAGGAAAACCATATAGGAAAACCTATAGGAATACCACCTATAGGTTTAGGGGGGGGGTGAATATGCGTAAAAAATGGGGTCAAGGGGGGGGTGAATATGCGTAAAAGGGGGGGGTGAATATGCGTAAAAGGGGGGGGTGAATATGCGTGAACAACTTGCACTTATCACAGCTTTGTGAACAGGGGGTCGCTTCAGGAATCAGAGAGTCGGCCGGGATTCCAACGAAATCCGGCGTTTTTGGGGTCTGGGGTGCAGTGGAACGGAAAACTCAGTTAGCGTACTCTGCGATCCGTTTCCTGAAGCGCATCCAACAACAAAAAGCCACTCATGGAGTGGCTTTAGGGGGGGTGATTATGCGTATGCAAAAGTTTTGCAAACTACCCTTTGAACGGGATTGGAGGTGCCGATGCCAACAACATTAGTGCACCAGTTACTTTTTTAACTTTGGCCTGTGGGTAGACCGCCAAAACCTTCTTGAGCTGGAGCAAGAAAGCTTCTTTGAAGTCTTTGTCGGCATTTTTACCTTTGTATTCCTGCCCAAACTGATCGCGCAGACTTGCCCAATGCAAAATCAGCGGGCGACCACTAATACGGTGGAGCCGTTGGGCAAGCATGGTGTAAATGTCCATCGCCAACGCCGAGCCCTTCAAAGACATGAAAGCCCGCAGATCAATGGGCACGGCATGGCCTTTTAGAGTTTCGTAATACTCTTGCGAATAGGTCACAGACCCTGGCCACAATGGACGCTGAGATCCTTTTCCAGTGATCCATGCATCAAAGTGTTTGATTGGTTTTCCTTCATAGGTATGAGCCATACCGTTGGAATTAAACCCCAGCGTCAAACGGCACGCTGAAAGCGCTTGCACCTGTTTTTTGAACGCTGTAAAGGTTCCTGTTTTTCCACCTGTCACGTCTTTTCCAAGCAACTTTAGGAAGTCGCTGGCACTGTCACCAATCGGGATTTCAGGAGTGTTGAACCGCACTGCATAGGTGTTCATCCAAGCAAGAACCAGGCGCGGCATGGTCCCATAGGGGATGGACTGCTGCACAAATTGCATACCGTCCCAGAGCTTGCCCGCTTCAACCAATAAAGCCACCCCTCCCGATTGCCGTTCAAATGAGTTGCCATCTACTTTTGAGCGAGGCAAGCCCACTTGGCACATGATTGAGTGGATGTACGCGCGGTCCTCGTCGTCGGGCCGCTCTCCGGCAATCTCTGCAGCGGTTTTGACTAGGCGTTCTTCGCGCTTTGTAAGTGGATTCGTATTGGGCTTGGATGGGATGACAAAGGGCAGCGGATCGGCAACCTTGGCTGGTCGTGCGTCGGTCATTCCTGCTTCGGCAGGCTGGAAAAACGGCAAAGTGTTTTGTTCTTTGCCTTTGCCCTTTTCTTTGACGAAAGCTAGGTTTTCAGCGTGGGTGCGGTTTTTGGTATTCTCGTCAGTAGCCATTTTTAACTCTTGTTTAGTTGGATTTGGTCAGGCTTTGCCGGGTGGTATCAACACCTGGCAGAGCCGCTATTGGTCGCGTTTGACGCTTCTTGCCTCAGCACGTTGCTTTAGTTTCGCAGCCCGGACACTGGCCCATTCTTCGGATGTGATGGCTTTGTTGCTTTCATCTTCTAGGCGTTCTTCGCGCTTTGCTGGGTGCCACTAACACCTGGCAGGGCCGCTAATACTAAGTCTCTTTTTTTCCCGTGGGCCACTGCTGGCGGGCGTGAAACACGTTCACGACTTCCACCAGCGCCGGTGTCTCCCGATAGAGCACGATGTAATTGCTCCTGGCCACCAGCTCCCGCATGCCCTTCACGCGAAGCGAAGGTTTGTAGAGCTTCGGGTGATTTGGTAACTTTGCCGCCTTTTCCTCGATTTCGTCCTTCAGCTCTTGTGCCGCTTCAAGGTTGTCTTCGGCGATGTACTCGACAATTTCAATCAGGTCATCAATCGCCTGCTGACGCCACTCAAGCTTTGGCTTCATGCTTCTTGCGCTTCGTGTCGATCACCGCTTGAACACTGGACATGGCCCGCTCGTGGGAAACATTGGGCCGTGTGTCGGCCAGCGACTCAGCCGCCTTCTGTTGCATCCGTTTGGTCTGCGCTGACGCCTCAAAGGCGCTGCGCATGCGCTCGGCGGAATCGGGCCGCACCCGCGTTGTCTTGAGCGCTGCTGCGTCAAAGTTGGCCGCGTTGACGTGGTACTCAGCAATACCAATATCTTTCAAATAACCGACGAGCGTTTCAAACTTGCGAAACGTCCGCACGGCTCCGCGCCTGGCAGCAAGCGCACGCTCAGTCATGCCGTACTTGACAACAACCCCCCAGCCGCCGGGGTGGCCGATAACATCAGCTCCGCGAACGGCTCCGGCCTCCACGAGTCGCTCCAGGGTTACATGGTCGATGGTGTTAGCTGTAGTGGACATTGATTCACCTTTTGGTGTAGAAATAACAACTACAATTATAGCCAAATAACGATAATTTGGTAGCCTGCATTCGTTATATTTGTCTTTTTACTTTGCATAACGCTATTCGTCAGGTTGCGTTCAGCTTAAAGATCAGGCCCTGGCCACCGGTACATCACCCCATCGGGTCGTGTACTGCGGCGTCAAGAGGTTCTGCCTCATGGACCAGGTCCGCTCCTTCCCCTGCAGCCCGGCGCTGGCCAGCAGCACGGTGCCACGGCCATAGCGGTCGTTCAACTTGTCCACCGTGCTCATGAGTTGCCCGTGCGCTGTCGGCTCTGGCTCCAGGTCGAGCTCCTGCTGCTCAACGCTGCCGTCTTGCAGATCCAGCAACATCACGCCAGCCTTCATGTAGGCAAAACCTGGCCGGTAAATCGCCTGCAGGCCGCGCACGGCCGCTTGCACCAGCAACGGCGTATCCGCTGTCGGGCGGCGCAGCGGCATGACGGTGCTGCGGCTGTACTGCGGCCCTGGGCGGAACGCGCTGGTGTGAATAAACACCATGAGCTGCACAGCCAAGCCGCCCTGCAGGCGCAGCTTGGCCGCGGCCCCGCTGGCAAACTCCGTCACTGCCTGAATCAACTCATGCAGCCCAGTCACCGGCTGGCCAAAGCTGCGGGTGTAGGCGATTTCCTTTTTCGGCGGCGGCTCGCTTTCCATGACGATGCATGCCTGGCCTTGGAGTTCACGCACGGTGCGCTCCAGCACCACGCTCCAGCGCCGCCTCACGGTCGCAGGATCGAGCCTGGCCAGCTCAAGCACCGTGGTGATGCCATCATCGTTGAGCTGCTTGGCAATGCGCCGACCAACACCCCATACCTCCCCTACGCCGGTTGCTTGGAGCACCGCATCCAAATCGGCGGCAGGCAACGCATCCAGGTTGCATACCCGTGCCAGCTCGACCGGGTAGCTGCCGGGCTTGCGGTCTGCTGCCTTGGCCACGTGATTAGCCAGCTTTGCCAGCGTTTTTGTGCTGCCGATGCCAATCCCGGTGGGGATGCCAATCCACTGCAGGATGCGCTCGCGCATGACCTCGGCGCGTGCGCCAAGATCACCGCGCACGCCAGTCAGGTCAATGAAACTCTCGTCAATGCTGTAAATCTCCTGACCCGGACCCAGTCCAGCGGCAATACTCATCATGCGGTTGCTCATGTCGCCATACAGCGTGAAGTTGGCCGATAGCGCCACGAGTCCGGCCTCCTCGGCTAAATGTCGGCATTCAAACCACGGCTGGCCCATGCGAACGCCCAGCGCCTTGGCTTCGTTGGACCGGGCGATGGCGCAGCCATCGTTGTTGGACAGGACCACCACAGGCCACCTCTTGAGCGCTGGCCTGAAGGCGCGCTCGCAGCTGACGTAAAAATTGTTTCCGTCAACCAGCGCAAACATAACCGAATCACCTAAAGCGCTTGATGGCGGCAGTCACTACGCCGCAGATTGTCAAGGTCTGGCCGTCCCTGAACAAGATGGGCGCAAACGTCGGGTTCCCCGATCGCAGTTGCACCAGGCCATTGCGTTTGTAGAACTGCTTGACGGTGAAGTCGCCATCCACCTCGGCAATCACAATGCACTTATGCACGGGCGTTAGGGCGCGATTGACCACCAGGATGTCTCCGTTGGCGATGCCCAGATCGATCATCGACAGACCCCGCGCCTCCCACATGAACGTGGCCGCTGGATGGGTGATCAACAACTCATTCAAGTCATGCCGCTTGACGACAAAGTCAGCCGCAGGCGACGGAAACCCTGCAGGCACAGTCCCTTCAACCCAAGCCAGGCGTAGGCGTGCGCCTGGATGAAAGGCAATGGCTCCCGAGGGAATTGAACTGTACATTTAACCAGTATAAGTCTAGGGGGTTTAAAGTCCGAAACATGTGCAGCCACTTCGAGGCCCTCTGGCAGCTTGAGCGCTACCTGCAATCGTTTGAGGTGGCAGCCGCCACCTGCGCCGGGCGAGCTCCATACGTGATGAAATTCAGGGGTAAGCCACCCCAAAAGGTTTACCGCTCAGTTGCGTTGATGCTATGCACGATCACAGCTCTGAATCGCCGAATTTGTACGTTGTGACCTGGCCAGTTTTGGCTTCTTCAACTGACAGCATGATGTCTTGAATGAATCGCGACGGAAGTTCTGGATTTTCCTTGTACGCGCGCCAGGCGCGGTAGCCCGCCATCAGGACCCGCGCATCGGCAAGGGCATGGTGTGGGGGCCAGTCTTGGGTATAGATGTGACTCTGTGCCTGCTCAAATACCGGATGGGTGATGGTGGAATTGTCCAAGTGCAGTGGTTCGCCAAAATTATCCGGCAGCATGCTCTGTGGACGGCCAAGAATGGCTTTGACCAGCAGCAGCCAATCGCCTTCGAAGTCATAAATGATGATGGCCGGTTCCGGTAGCGCCTCAAACCAGTCCCGCAGCCTGCACGTCAATTCTGAACGGCTGCAGGCCGCTCCTGGGACGCGGCCCAGCAAGGGCAGCACGGTTTCGCGCACAAATGCATTGCAAGCATCCCGGTGATAGTCGGTGCGCTCGGCGTAGAACTCCCGGCCATCTTCACCCACCAGACCAATGCTGATGAGGTCGGGGCGGACAAAATCGGTGAATTCAGTATCGAGGAAAACTAGCATGTTGCTGCCTGGACGATTTTGCTCAAAGCATTAGTTTCACTGGAATTTTGTGGTTTGACTTTTTACAGTGAAACTAGCGGAGTTTCATCCCGCCAAAAAGCTGTGTCCGGGTGCTACACCCCTACTCAATTCAAATCTCAAGGGAGGCAAAAGATTCCGAGTCGCTCTTTCTCTGCTTTGTGTGATGCTCGCAAAGGTTCAGTAAGTAGCCGCCGCTGTCATCGGGCATAGCTGGCTCCGTGCCGCAGATGATGCAAATTTTGGTCGTCCGGCTTTGGGCAGCGTTGATCAGGGCATTGCACCGCTCCCTGGAGCCCGAGATATCCCAGTGCAGCCGCCCTGTGCCAAATTTCTCTTTGACTTGGACCCAATGGAATTTGTAGTGCAAACCACGCGGATCGTCACTCGTGATTGCATCTACGTCTTCGCAAAGCTTCGTGAAAAGCGGAACCCATCCCCGCGCAATATCGATTCCGATATTTTTTTTGAACTGGTACGGAAAGCGTTGACTGAGTTCGTTCAACATGGTGGTGGCTCCTGGCTTTGATTAGTGGACTTCGCAACCATGCAGCACTCGAATCAGGTGTAGCCCGCTGGCATCAAGCCGGTATGTTCCTATGGTTCCGAGCTTGGCAGTCGTCGGGAAATACAGCGTGAGGTGAGGAATTTTTCGTTCCTTGCGCGGCGTCGGCGGCTGTTCTAAATTTTTCATAGTTCCTCCATCGTAAGTAAATCTTATTTACTGATTTCTGTATTTCTTTAAAAGTAACTCGCGTACTTCGTCCGCAATCTTGGTGCCGCGCATGGCGCATTGGGCCTTGATCGTTCGGTGCAAGCTCTCGGGTATGTCGATGGTCAGACGCTTCATCGCCTCGGCCTCGCCAGCGGCGCGGCTCTCCACCCATGTATCGACAGGGACGGGCTCTGGTTTGTGGGTCGGCTTGGTCCCGAAAGCGATTTTCTTGGTGCTCATTTGGCGTACTCCATCAACTCGGCTGCAACAGCCTCCATCTCGGCCACGGCTGGCCCGGTAGGGTCAATTTCAAAAATGGGGGTCGCCGCAGAATTCGGAAAAAATCGTACGGTAAGGATTGACTTGTCAGGTTGGAGTCTTGGATGCAGATTAAAAGTCGTCAGAAAAAAGCGAAAACAACCCTATCCTGACGTTATTTACTGCTGTGACCTGACGCCTATCTGAGGTGTACTTCAACCTGACACAACGAACAGAACTCCAAGCAGGACGCGGGTTTTTCAAGCATGGCCATGCCTTACCGTACGATTTTTTCCTTTTTCTGAAGCGACCCCTATATGCAGGCCGCGCTCAGTCAACTGCGTGCGCAGGGCTATCCCGTGAACGACGATGATGTGGCCCGCCTGTCGCCGCTGTTGCACGAGCACATCAACATGCTGGGGCGGTATTCGTTTCTGGTGCCTGACGCCGTTGCCAAGGGCGAACTGCGGGCCTTGCGCGATCCGGCTGACGGTCTTGCCTGAGGTCAGCCCAGGGGAACAAATCTCATTTGGCCATTCATCTTGCCCTCTTAACTGCTTTTACTGCTCCACTGCACCTCAGACCCCATTTTCGGAGGTGAGCCATGATGTCTTGGCGAAGCGGCCATGCGTATGCACAGCACTTGCGCGATCGGGTGCTGGCGGCCACGGCCCCCTTCCCCTTACCGATAAAAACAGCAAAAAAGTAATGTTGTATTGATAAACGATTGGAATTAGACTCCAAGGCAAGTCTTGGGCGTTAGCCTGTTGACAGCGGTCGATGTACAGGACCAAACGCCCGCAGAAGTGCGTGTCCATGTCACAGTCTTACCCACAACATCTGAATTCCCAAGCATGGTGCATTGAAGGGATGCACTGGCATCAGTACCTACGGTGGTGGCATAGGCAGAACAATTCGAGGAGCTTGCGACTTTAATTCCAATACGCATCAAAACTGCTGCCGAGGAGCCCGTAAGAAGTGCGGCTTCCGCTGCTGTAAGTCCCTGCGTCACCTTGTCTTCAAGGTTGACTTTCGGTGCCGTTATTTCGCTAAAGGCACTCGCAATATGTGCTTTGGATAAGTAGTCTTGATAGGCAGGAAAGGCCACCGCTGCCAAGATACCGATGATGGCCACCACAATCATCAACTCGATGAGGGTAAAGCCTGTCTGCGTACGTTTGAGCATCTCTGAACCCCTTTTTATATCGGCAATTGGACGAGCATCTAGTCGATTTGCAGCACAAAACACAATCCGTCTTCGTGGCAGTTGCCGAAACTTCACATGTCGTTCGATCGGGATAGGGGGTGGGTCATTGTGGCTCACTCCCCTCCCACACCACCCGGCATGCGGGTCCGCACCGAGCGGTTGGAATGGTTGAGGTCATGCAGAAGGTTGCTGCACGCCTGGTTTCACTGATTCGGGTTCGGCGAGTTCGGTTCACTCGCTGCCACGCCCTTGCAGGCTTCACCTGCTCCGGCATTGTGGCGAGCTTCACTTGCGTGAACATCTGAGGCACTCCGATCTCGATAACCCAAGAGCTAAGCCTTCCACTCCTTCAGCCCTTCACTTTCGGTCTACAGCCTCAGCGGCCTTGCCTACGACTACTACGGCCTCTCCTGACTTCACGCTCCAGGCTGCCTGTCGCCCTTTCAGGCATGAGGCGAGATCTCCCCAGATAAGAGCGCACTCCTTCATCACACAACCGCCAGATTTACGCCGCCTGAGCTTTGACCACGAGAGCTTTGCAGTCATTGGCCTGCTCGCCCTGCTCGGCATCGCCTTCTATCTGGTTCTTGTCCATCGGCTCATGATTTACGCTCCACGCTTCCTTCCCGCACTCGGTCGCCCTCATGCAGTTGCGCTTCATTTCGCTCGCTGTGGTCAGCTTGCGGCGGGACTTGCACCCGCAGGAGTGCGCCCTTGCTGGGCGCACCAAGAAAAAACCGCCATGAAGGCGGTTTTTCACTCCGAAGCTGCGTATTAAGCTGTGCAAGTCTTTGGTGCGATCCTTGTTTTAGCCGCAGCAGCAAGGTCAGTTGCACAGGTCCAAACACCTGTGGTTGCGCGGGTCCATGTCATTTTCTTGGTAGCCACTTCGGTACCGCCCTTCATGGTGCACGCAATGCTGGCGCTGCCATCGACGGCACTGATGTAGGTGTAAGCGCTGCAACGCTCGGAGGTGGCAGCTTGAATGCCAATTTTTAGCAAATCAGCGGCGAGGACAGTCGAAGCCTGTAGGACAGGTGTGTTAGTTTGGATTTCTTCGATGTTGATTTTTGCACCTGTGATTTCAGACAATGCTCCAGCCAATTGCGCCTTAGCTGTGTAATCCTGATAAGCCGGCAGCGCCACCGCAGCCAAAATACCAATAATTGCCACAACGATCATCAATTCGATCAGGGTAAAACCATTTTGCACGTTACGTGCGATAGAACGACGGTTCATTTAAAACTCCTTTAGTTGGTTAGGTATTTGATATCTCTACAGATACGAGTTTCTAGATGCAACATTTGTGCCACATCGTTATTCGATACTATGATCAACTACATCAGTTAAAAATCAATTTTGGCACGTACATGAATGTGCCAATCGTAGGTTAGGCACAAATATTACTGTGCCTAACCTAATTTAAAGAGAGGAATGAGGATGGATGCCATCAGTCTTGACGCCACGATTGCCATTACCGCGCTAAGCCGGCGCACCTGGTGGCGGCGGATTTCCCAAGGTACCATCAACCGTGTTTCGGACGATGAGCGAGGACGGGCCATGCTCTCTTGGGCTGAGGTCGTGTCACACATCTGCCTCCCCATGGAGCCCGATGACCTTGGCTTCATTTTGCGTGCCGACGCAGGCCAGGCAGATGCACAGAACGACATCGGACAACTTTTTTCCATTGCAGGAAAGCACGAGTCAGCGCTTTATTGGCTCCAGCACGCAGTGCGGCAAGACCATCCCGACGCAATGCAGTGGCTGGGCGGTTGTTACCTGCGCGGCGCCGGAGTCCCAAAGGATGAAAACCTGGGCCTGATGTGGATCGCAAAGGCAGCATCACACAACCATGTAATTGCCCAAGCGCAAATAGATGCTTTGCGGCCTAAGGGCGTTAAGCGATTGCCAACGTAGAGTGGTGCGTGCCTATGAACTTTGCACCAATTTTTTGGACAAAAAGCGCCGCCCCTTGGGCTAGGTTAACTGGTTTGAGGGTGTATTGATAGATGCACCCAAGATTGACGGGCTAATGCCCAGCTTGAAGTCAGCTCGAAGTTAGCACTTTAACAGTAGCCCGTTGATGGTGACAACATCTAGAGACTTTTTGCGATTGCGTCATGCGCTGGTTGATTCAGGAACAGCAGCCTCCGTCGCTTTTTTGGTTAGTTTTTACCACTGATAAAAAGCGTTATCAACGGTTAGAATGAAACCCATGGCCACCGACCTCCAGCCGCTCAGCGCGGCCTCCCCCCGCGCCTTGAGCGCCCCGGAATTCGCCCGCCTGGCCGACGTGCCGCCCGAAGCCGCATGGTTCGCCAACCTGACCAGCATGCAAACCCGGCGCGCCTACCAAAGCGACCTGGCCGGGTTCATGGCGTTCACGGGCATCGTTCAACCCGAGGAGTTCCGCCTAGTGACGCGCGCCCACGTCCTGGCCTGGCGCGCCGAGCTGGAAAAACAGGGACTGGCCGGCGCGAGCATCCGGCGCAAGCTCGCCGCGCTGGCTTCTTTATATGACTACCTGTGCGAATGCAACGCCGTGCTGCACAGCCCGGTCCGGGGTGTCAGGCGCCCGGCCGTCGACACGCTCGAAGGCAAGACGCCGGCGCTGGGCGACGCGCAAGCGCGCGCACTGTTGAATGCGCCGCCTGCCGGCACCCTCAAGGGCCAGCGTGACCGCGCCATCCTGGCCGTGCTGCTCTTTCACGCGCTGCGCCGAGAGGAACTCACAAAACTACTGGTGAAGGACTTCGCTCAGGAGCGCCGGGGCGTTCCCCACCTGCGCGTGCAGGGCAAGGGCGGCAAGCTGCGCTTCATTCCGACCCACGCCAGCGCGCTGCGCCTGGTGGCCGAGTACCTCGCTGCCGCCGGCCATGGCCAGGAAGCCGAAGGCCCGCTGTTCCGGCGCATCCGCACGCCCAAGGCCGGGCAGCCGGCCGCCGCGCTCACGCCCGGCAGCGTCTATGCCGACGTGGTGGTCTTTTACATGAAGCAGGTGGGGATTACCGGGGAAAACATGGGCCCGCACGCGCTGCGGGCCACGGCCGCGACCTCCGCCTTGGAGCACCACGCCGACATTGCGAAAGTCCAGGAGTGGCTCGGCCATGCGAGCATCAGCACGACGCGCGTGTATGACCGGCGCGGCTCCAAACCCGAGGACTCGCCCACATTCAGGGTAGCTTACGGCTGATCAGCACGATCTCGTGGCAGGTGGCTTGGCAGACAATGCGCTTTAACGGGGTAACTGCGGAACCCTCAATCTACCGTCGGCACTTCGCGCCAGTTGAGTAGCCGCACCGAGAGGCTCGACGGCGCAGCGATAGGAACGTTACTCAGGATGCCTTGAACGTCACCCGATACCAATCGGACGGTCTTGTCGACTTTGATGAACCTCAAGTCAGTGATGGCATTGACTGAGCTCACAAAGGTTATGTCGGCCGGTGTCAGTATCGACTTGCCTGTGCCGAAGTCAATCGCGTAAGTGCGGCTCTGGCCCGACGGACTGCAGGCATCGCCAGAGGTCAGCAGGCTCGAGAAGGCGACGATGCCGTTGTACGAGATTGGATTTAAGATCACGCGCCAGCCGACGCTGGAGCTTGAGCCAAGCTCCGTGTACCAGCCCATCGACGTGTTCGTCAGCGCCACGCCTTGGATGAGGTTAGTCACTGCTGTCAGATTCGAGCGTGTGATCGGAGTGGTCACGGCGCTAAAGCCCGACGCATTGCCGTCCAGGATCGCATAGAAAGTCTGGGGCGCAGCCGAGGTGATGTCAGATGACGCGAGTAGCTGCCCGGTGCCGAGCATCACAAAGCGCTTCTTGCTAAGCGGCTGAATTTCGACCAGCGGTTGCGTCGTGACAGGTTGCGCCGCGCCGCTGCTGTCTGTCAGCGTGGCGAGCTTGACGGGGACGGGGTAAAAGCCCGTGCTGCCTTTGGCAGCGGTGATGTCAAACCGCCAGAGCTGACCGTCTAGATCGCCCGCATAGATGGCGTCGGCGGTGCCATCTGAGAAATCAGAGACGTAGGCCGTGGTCTGCGTCAGCCCATGGGAGCTGGTTACGGTACTGATTTTTTCGAGCAGCGCGCCGGTCTTGGGATTGACAAGGTAAAGATAGCCAATGTTGTCACTGTTGTTGTAACCCGAAGTCAGCACAACTACCCAACCATACTTCTTGGTTTTGATGACGGTGGGCGCACCGTAGCTGTACCCCATGGTGGAGTCCGTGAACTCCCACTTTACTTTGCCGGCCACGGTGGCCTCACTGGTCATACTGCCCGGATCTGTCACGTCGATGGCATAAAAGCTCTTGCCTCCCTTGCCGAGTCCGCCGATCAGCAGCGAGCGCCAGTTGGAGTTGGCGCTGAAGCTACCTCCAGCATTGTCAAAGTCGATGTCGAATGCCAGCGGCGTAGCGTCGACGTAGTAATGGTGGGTGTAGTTCGGGTCGCCAAGCGCAGCCAAGCCGTCGACTTGTGGTGTGCCGATGGGTCCTTGGAAAAGAGCGCTAGGCACATAGGCAAACTGCTCGGTGCCGGCACCGGTGCCGGTCAGCGCGCCGTTGAAGGCGTGCAGCATGCCATCGTTGGCGCCAAAGTAGATCATCGTCGGACGGCTAGACCAAGTGGTCTTAAAAGCAGCGTAGCCGGGGTTTACAGCGTCAGAGTAACCCATGGCCGGCGGTCCGACAGGGGTTACCTTCGAATCGACAATGTCGCCCAGCAAGAGTGCGCGGCTGCGGTAGGCCTTGGTGCTTCCGCTAACGGTTGATGTGGTTTCGTTGGTTCGGTCGCCACGCAGGTAGTTTAGGTAGTTGGTGGTGTTGCTGGTGCCGTAGCTCGTGGCGAGCGCTGACAATTGCCCCGAGGTGGTCAGCTCGGTCTGGCGAAACGGGATTCCAGCACCGGTGGTCGTGCTGCCATTCCAGGTGACGACCCGGCGATTGGTGTCCCAGCCGGTGCCGGCCAGTTGGGTCTCCAGCGTCGTGGCGCTGCTCCACGCTGGTGTCGAAGAAGGTGTTCCGTTCGCCGCAAAACTGAGGGTGCTGGCCGACAGCGTGCCCGTCCAATTGCTGGAGTCGTATTGCGATGCGTAGGAAGCAGCACCTGCTGAAGAGATCTGCGCGGCCGACAGCGAAAACGAGGTGGTGTAGGCCTTGATACTGCGGGCGATACTTGCAAAGGCATTTGTCAGACCCTGCACCATCTTATCAGCCTGGTTGGCAACAAAGAAGTTGTCGGGGCGGGCACCCAGGCCGGGCAGTGTGTCACTGGTTGTAGCCCACTTGTTTCGGGTTATCGGCGAGGTGTTGGTCGCGTATGAATAGTCCGTCGGCACATCGAATCCACCGTACTTGGCTGCCAGATAAAACTGGTTGCGCCCGGAAGAACCGGCCTTGTAGCCGCTGCCTTCTAGAACATCGAGCCAGTAGGTCGAGATATTCATGTTGAATCCCGCTCTATCCGGACGGATATTTGTTGTGTGGAACAGATATGCCATGCCAGCGATGTAGGCTGAATTGTTACTGGCGTTGTGTTGGTTCGTCTCTCCGATAGTCGATCCCATGTCACCTTCCAGCACACCGACTTTGTTTGTAGCCGCTACAACATCAATGGGATCGCTCGTGACCAGGCTAGGTATCGTCGAAGGTTCGTTGGTTCGCCATGAGGTATTGCCCGGCACGGTTTTGTCTTGGTTGCTGTTGGTGTCGCCGATACCGAGCACAAAGTTCTTCTGGCATGAATACTGTACTGGGTCGTCCCAGTTCCGAATGACCGGGAACCCGTCTTTCATGGCCGTGCGATTAGCAAGGGTGCTGGCGCTGCCATTGAATTTGCTGAGATCAGAATATTCAGGTACATCCGGCAAGCCTCGCAGGTAGCGGGTGGCTGCGTAATACAGCTCGCTCACCGCATCGTAGTATTTGTAGGCCTGTGCAGAGCGGCCGAACTGGTTAAGGTAATTTATTACGCCGCTGCTCGTCAGGACGGACCCCGTCTCGCTTGAGGCCGTTGCGTCGGTTGCATCCGGGTTGGTGACGAACTGGCCAGTGGCAGCGCTCCACTCGGCAAGCGTGTTGGTCGTGGCGCCCGAGCCCGGCACAGGCTGGTTTGGTCCCACGAATTTCATACGTGCGCGCATCACCCCACCATCCCGCAACATCGAGCCACCGGTCGGTGTCGGGTCGTTCAGATAGCCAAAGGCGCTAAATCTGATCTTCTGCGCGTATTTCTGTATCAGGCCCTCAGGTTTGTAGTTGTTTCCATACTGAACGCAGTTAGCTTCGTTGTTAGTAGCCGATTCGCAAACCTTGACGCGAACGTCGACTGAATAAGTAGTGGATCGGTTGGTGTTTTGTGATGCAGTCGTGACATCTCCGTCCCATGCCGTCACCCCGGTGGTCGGGCAGGCATCGCCGGAAAAGCCGCTATCGCGTTTGAATAGCATGCGGGTACCGCAGCGCAGCGCCCGCATGTAAAAGTCTCCGCTAAACGGAGTGACACTTGACGTGCCTGTTGTGAGTGATTTGTGTGGAAAGTTATTTCCCGTACTGCCTTGATTGGAGGGGGCGTAGGCCTTTTCGAGAATCGTGAAGTTGACGTCGTCTACCACGCGGTAGCCACCTGTGAGCGCCCAGCGAAATGGATCAACAGCCTGCATCGTTGCCCAGTTCATGAAGTTGCCACTCCAGGAGCCGCTGCCACTGCAGGAACTCAATGGATAGAAATAGCTGCCGTAGGCGTTGCCGTTTCGGTCCACTGTGGTGTCGTTGTATCTGTACGAGTAGCACTTTAAGGGATCAAAGTAGCCGAGGTATGTCGCGGTTGCCGAGAACGCATCGCGGTCTGCTGCGGTAACGGCCGTTGGGAACTCAACCGAGAGCGCCAGCACGAGATTTCCAGGCACTTCCGAGGGCGAGAAGATCGGCTGATCAGACAGCGTCACAGCGGATGCTGCCAGGTGGGCGCCAAAGAGCAAGGCAAGGCCCATCAAAAGCGCGGCGCGCCATAGATTTTGCAGATAAGAGCAGCAGTTGGTTTTCATGGTGTGCCTGGCCTCGGCTATACGGGCTTGGTGAACGAGGTTTGAATAAACACCTGCGTGTTGCGAGGACCTGTCACGCGCACGTTCAAGCGGTAAACGAGCGAGGGAGGAAGGGGCGGCCGGTTGCCCATTGCCTGACTGCTGCCGCCCAAAATCTCCGAGCCGGAAATCACAAACACGCAGCCGCCGCTTTGAACGGCAAGCGCCGCTGCGGAGCCATCGCACAACTGGTCGACCACGTAGCGGATGGCGACGTCGGGTGTGGCGCCAACCAAGTCGTTGGCCGTCGTGCCCACCGCCGTGAATGCTGCGTCGCTGAGCAGCGCCAGCGGAATGCCCCTGGCGTTGGTTGCCAGCGGCGTTGCACTGTAATTGGCGCTTTGCAGGCTGGTTGCGGTCGCCCCAGTTCCCGACAAGGCGCCGGTCTTGAACACGGTCATCACGCTCGACACGGCCTGTTCACCCTGGTTCATCAGGTCGCGCTTGAACGCAAGATTGCCCGCGCTGAACAGCGAAGTGTTCATGGAACGTATCACGGCGACGGCGCCGCCCAGCAGAATCACCAAGATGATCAGGGTAAACAAGAGTACGACGCCGCGCTGGTGCATCTGGCTGGAAGGCGGGGAAGTTTTCATGGCAGCAGCAACATGTTTCGCAGTGGGATGGTCGTTTCGACGACCCGATAGCGGTAGTGGGGATAGTCGGTCGAGGAAGTCAGATCCACGGTCTGCTTGAGCGAGGTTCCTGCCGCGTTGGTCAGGTCGCTGAACAGGGCGAGCGTGGCGGGCGCGACGGCGCCTTTCTCGTAGTTGCTACTGCGCAGGACCAAGGCCACGCGCGCCGCGACGATTTGCCGAAGCGTGGCGGGCGTGGTCATGAGAGTCGCGATGTCGTAGCCGGTGTCGTCCGGGGCGGCCCAAGCATCCAGAGTGCCATCGCCGTTGGTGTCGAGGCCATAGACCGCATGCAGCTCGGCCACGCCGTCGGCCAGCGCCTGGGGTACGTCGGTGCCGTCGCTTTGCAGCAGGTCGTAGCCGAACAAAGTGCGGTTGGCACCGACGCCGATCAGCTGGAACTGGGCGCTGTTGGCGCCTAGGTTGCCAAGCGCCGTGAGGTAGGCCACGCCGCTGCTGCGCAGCGTCGAAAAAGGGGTGGTTGCACCGGTTGCTGTGTAGTAAGTCGCTCCGTTGAAGGGCAAGATTTGATTGCCGATGCTGTTGGTAAACGAGGGTGACACCTGCTCTATCAAGCAGTCGGCGATACCGCTCTGGCTGATCAATTCGATATCCCCTGCCGCGAGGCCGAGGGTATTGTCGAGGCGCATCCCGTCGCTCGGGACACCCGTTCCGGGTGTGCGGATTGGCCGCGAGACATCGCCAGCGATGCCGCCACCCATCACGACCAGCACGTCAGAGCCGGCGGCCGACTGGTTCTTGGCGATCAGTAGCGGCGCAACGCTCAGACTGCCGCTCTTGGTAGCGCCAGCGCCCCCAAGGAAATCTGCAAAGGGGACGGGAAACGCCGTAGCGGTGCGCGGCAGGATGACGGTGCCGCTGCGAGCGGCGCTCAATCGGCAGCCGAACACGCCGCCAAGATTCCATGACTGCGCAAAGCCTGAGCCGGCGCTGCGTAATGTACGGTCGAGCACATAGGCGGCGTAGGCACTGGTCTGGCCCATGTCGTTGGATGCAGTGGTGGTGCGCTTGTGGGCTTCGCCGATGACAATGACGCTGGTGATTGCGAGCGTGACCGTGAGCCCAATGACCATGGCTACAAGCAATTCGATTAGGGTCAAGCCGCATTGTTGCGTGCGGGCGGTGGTGGACATCGGTTTCATGGCAGGGTCACCCGCGTGGTGAGCTGGCTCGATGCGTCAGCGCTGGCGCGTGAAGGGGCCTTCCATGTGAGCCGAATGTCGGCGCTGTTGGTCGTGCCTGCGACGGCGATCACGGTCACGGCGCCGTTGGGTAATCCGTCTTTCGTGGGGTCGGCCACTCGAGTCTGCCAGACCGACCCTGTGCTGGTGTCGAGGGTGACTGACTTGCTGAGCCACATGGTGCTGGCGATCTCATTGGCAAGCAGTGCGGCCCGATTACGATCGCCAGCATCCGTCGACAGGCTTATTGCGCGTGCCTGCAACCCGATAAGGCCGAGGATTCCAAAAGAAAACAGCAGGAGGGAAACCAACACTTCAAGCAGCGCCATGCCGGTTTCCTGCTGCAGGAATTTGGGAGTCGGTCGTCTGCAATGCTTCATCATGGGCACCCGTCTGGGTTGGTGCCAGAGAGCGTCTTGGCCGGATCGCACATGCGCACTTGGCCACCCAGCGCGACCAGAACCCGTAGCGGCCGGTCGGCGCCGGTCAGCGTGATGTTGTAGCTCTGCACCGGAGGCGTGGTCGTCGGCAAGGTACAAGTGGCACCTGTTACGCCAGAACTGGCGTTGGCCACGAGACGGCCAACCGAATTGAAGCAAATAGCCGCCGGACCGGCGATCTGGACGCCCGAGCCCACGGCCGACAGCACCCCGGCTTCGATGAAGGTGCCTGTCTCCCCGGCCGTCATCGAGGGGACTGTGTTGATCGACCAATTGCTGCCGTTGGCAACTGCTGTCAGGCTGGTTTGCGGCGCAGAGCTGTTGGTGAGCGAAAAAACCACTTGCCGGCTGCGGCGCAGTGCCTCCGCTTGCGACTGCCGCAGACCGTCTTGGAGGGCATTGCTGACAGTGCGGACCTTGGTGTTGCTAACCCAGGCGCTCATCGATGGCATGGCCAGTGCCATCAGAAGGGCCATCAGGGTGATCGTCACCAACATTTCAATCAGGGTGAAGCCAGCCGTTCGGGCGGCACGGCCGTTCAGGGACATATTTGCCCTCTTTTCATCACCCAAGTTGTGGCGCAGCCGGTCCATCCAGAGCCACCGGTGATCGTTGTGGACTGGACACCGGTTTGGTCAACCGTGTACGTAAACCCGTCAGTGGAGCCGCTGCCAACCGCTTGCAGCGTATACGTCGTAGCGGTCGGTGTGGCAGTACAAGACAGCTGAAAGCTGCCGAACTTGAGTTGAGTCGCCGCAACCAGGCACGGCGACGTGAAGGCGCCTGTCGAGTTGTAGGTCCGATTGTCCTGAAAATAGCGTTCCATGTTGGCGCGCAAGACAGCCAGTCCGTTGGTCGCATCGACGAGTTGACCGCGCAGCACGTAGTCGCGATAGCTGGGCAGAGCGATAGCGGAAAGGATGGCCACGATCGCCACCGTGACCATGAGCTCGATCAGCGTAAAACCAAGGTGCTTACGTCTTGACATGCCACCCCATCCTTCTTTTTGCTTTTTATAGAAACTGAATGTTACTAAATTCCAACCAAGTTACCGCCACTCACATGACAAACGGTCGAAGTTTCGGAATGAGTGGTAATTTCGGACTGGGCATTTTGGGGAAATCGACGGCGTACGTCGCAAGAGGGTCAATTGTGTTGGCGCCGATTTGCGGGCTCACGCCGGTGCCGTTGGCATGGATGAATCGGGAAATGTCATCGTGAGCGAAGTGCGTGGCGACATATCGTCGTAGCGCAAGCATTGCCGATATGACCGATGGTGGCGGGTTCTGACAACTGCTGAAACCAAACATGAAATCGGCGCGTCAACTCGGCTCGGTTGCATGCGGCGCCTGGTACACGACCCAGCAATGGCACTACGGTTTTGCGTACGAAGTCATTGCAGGCGTCCCGGTGATAGTCGGTGCGTTCAGCGTAGAACTCACGGCCATCTCCCGCCACCAGTGCAAGGCTGATGAGGTCGGGCTTGGCGAAATCGGTGTCAAGAAAAACTAGCATCGCTCAGCGCCCCTGGCCTTGGCTTGGTACCTTCACGGCCACCTTGCCAACACCATTGACGTAATCAATCTTGACAATTTCCCCCACCTTCGGCAAATCGCTCTCCGGCAAGTTTTCCATGTTGTGCCAAATTAAGTCGCCTTTTCGGTTTTTCGCAAGCGCAAACTGGCGTCCATCGACGGCCATCACCGTTCCTGTCATCTTTCCTGTGCGCGGTGCGGCAACTTTTTGAGCTTCGGCGGCTTCGACCTGGGCAGCGGCTTCTTTGACCTGTGCCATTGCCTCTTGAACGCCCTGGGCGTCATTTGCAGCAGCTTGCTCAGGGTTCAGGGTCTGGGGTTTAGAGTCCACAGACACGGCTTCGCCGGGGTTGTTGGATGGGGAATGCAGGGGGCCGGGTTCCTTGTTGGATTTCTCAAGCTGTGCAGCTGCTACGCGGTCGCGCTCGGCTCGCGTGGCCTTTTCAGATTCGGCTTTTTCTTTTCGCTCAATACGGTGAGCTTCGGTCAGAGCGGCAGCTTTTTTGACTCGCGCCATTGCCTCTTGAACGCCCTTGGCAGCACCTGCGGCGGCTTGCTCGGGGGCCAGAGTCTGGGGTCCAGAGTCCAGAGACACGGCTTCGCCGCGGTTGTTGGATGGGGAATGCAGGGGAACCGAGGGGTGCTTCTCAAGCACCTTGGATTTCTCCAGCTGCTCGGCGGCTGCGTGATCGCGTTCGGCTTGGCGAGCATCTTGCTGGGCTTGGTACTTCTGCTGCTGCAAAATCTCTCTGAGCTTGTCCAGGGATGGGTCTGAAAACCGGCAGGTCAAACCGCTGGCCACGGCCAAGGCCACGGCGTTTTTCTTGAATTCCTCAGAGCCGGTGAGGGTCAACACGTTGCCGAATTTCTGCTGTGCTGTTGCCAAAGCTGCGGCAATACCCTGGTCTGACTTCAAGTCCAAAATTGCAATCGTGCGGCCTTCATCTCTGAAAACGTCTTTTTGGGCAAGTTGGTAAGTGATGTGCTTGCGTGCATCGACCGTGCTCGTGAGTGCTCTGAGCGTGCTTGCCACTGTGCTTGTGCTTACTACTGTGCTTCGCTTGATGACAGGCAGGATGTGCAGGCTGACGATCTGCGGCTGTTCCTTCCATTGCTTGTAGATTGGCAACGGCTTGTATTGCGCCTGGAGCGCTTTACGCTCGTCGCCGTGACGCTCTTTAAGCTCCAGCTTTTCAGCGGCTTGCTGCGTTGCTGTGATGCTCTGTAGCGCGTTCCTATCGCCACCCTTGCCCTTCCAATCGCCCAAAAGAAGCTCGGTCCGTTTGGCTTTCTGTTTGGCTCCAAGCGCTTCTCGCTCGGCTCCATGGCGCTTTTGTAGCTCGATGATATCGTGCGTTTTTGCAGCTTTCTGAGCATCCCGGCTGGAAATATATTCATTCCAGCCGGGTTGCCCTTGGCGCATCGGCTGTGGTGTTAATTGGGTGTTAACGGCGCGTCCGGTATCCCATCGCAATCCGCCAGCTTCTCGTCGATCAGGGCTGACATCAAGTTGCAATATACGCGGGCGACTGGCCCGTTTGTCTTTTTCACTATGTGCCAAAGTGCATGCGGACAAATTGCGCAAACCGTGTCTGGCGTTTTTTCCATGCGCAATAGCGTGCGGCTTTTTGGCGTTAGCTTCGGTGAAGTTTCGGCTGGTGTTGTGGTATTCATTGGGTTTAATTTCCTGTCGTGGTTGATAAGGGCCAAATCGTTTTTGTAAATGTCCAAAACTGGCTTTTCGGTCTACGTTGCTGGCCTTGACGCCAATATCACCGACATAAACTTTCGCGCCCGAACCATCGCGCCGGTATTCAAGCCCGGCTGCTGCCATGTTGGCGTGTAACTCTTTCCAACTGGTGGCCTGGGCAATGATCGGAGCGGCTTTCTCGATAGCAATGCGCTGCACTGATTTCTGGCCGGTTTGGATTTCCATCGCCTGCGCTTGCGTGGTTGGTTGCAGTGGTTTTTCGGCTGCTGTGAAAATCTGCGGCCGCTTGGTCGCCGTGTCAATGATTAGCTCGGCTTTGTCGGTCGTCAGATAGCGGGCATTTTTCTCAACACTCCAGCCCTGCACTTTTTCAATAATGGCAATTGCTTGCTGTCCAGCTTCTTTGTCAAAACCTTTATTGATCTTCACCACTTTGCATGTGTCAGGATGCACGCGGTTTAATGCAATATGCAAGTGCATATTTTCTGTATCGTCGTGCAAGCCAATGATGTACTGGTGGCCGTCAAGTCTGCACTGCTTGATAAAAATTGCGGCAGCTTCGCGGGCTTGCTCTGGTGTTGGGCGCTCATGTGATTTCCAACTCAAAACCCAATGATCTATCGGGTCTTTGGATTTCACGCCTTCCTGCGAGAGTGCAATCATTTCCAGCGTTTGCGACTTCAAATCGTCAGTGAAAAAATTGATCGCTTCGCTGAAAATACATTTTTCAATTTTGTTGGATAGCTCTGGCTGAGAGATGTATTCGACTAGTCCAGACACACGGGCAGATTTCGTGCTGCTTTTTTTTGTGTTTGGTATTTTTTTGCAGATCATGACTTACCAACTTTTCGGATCGCTTCGCTGACCAGAAACAGCGCTGCAGAGGTTTCGGCACTATAGGCACCGGCACTCTCGTTGTGTATGTGCTTTAACAATCCGCCCAGGCGGCGCAATTCTTTAATCATCACCTGGTCAGCGTGGGCAACCACGGGACGGCCAAAGTACCTGGCACGAATCAAGGCACTCATTGACAAAGCGGCCAAGTCCGCATCATCGCGCAGGCGCTCTTTTTCCTCGGGCGTGAGACGCACATTGACGAATGCGTCAAGTCCTTCGTCACCGATCTTTTGAAAAACCATCAGGCGTCTCCAGTGCGCCGGGTGGCCGGCTGTTGTGTTGGGTCAAGGGCGAAGCCTTTGCAGGGCAGAGTGTCAATGTGAGAAGGCGAAGCCGCCGAACAGTGACACGTCCCTTGGCGCACATATGAAAATCGAAGATTTTTATGTGTGTGACAAGGGCCATCCTGTATCTTACATTAGTACCACTGCCTAGGCCTAAATTAGGTATTAATCAGTTTTTCCATGAAACAAGAGCGAAATATTTATGACAAATAAGTAAAAATTAGTTGAAAACTAGGTGTTTTTATGGTTTTTAAAAGGCTTCTATCATGTTAATATTTGCATGACAATAAAGTAAGGAAAGGTCATAAAAATGCAGAGCACATCCGATGAAACACTGAAGGCCCGGTTGCTTGAAGCTTATGAAGCAGACCCAAACAGATCAAAGATGGGGCGATTGAGAAAGCAATACGACACCATCATTGACCTTCAAAAAGGTGGAATGTCACTTGAAAGCATCCTGACAGTTTTGAATGTTGACAAGAAGCCAGAAGACCGTTTGACGATGGCAACATTCAATGGGTATTTGTATTTGCTTCGAAAAGAAAATAAGAATGAAAAATTGATGGAAGTGAAATCAGTTGCTCAAGCTCCAAGCATGAAACCAAAGAAAGTAAAGAAAATTCAGATAACTCAAACGGCTTTTCCAGAATCGTTGGACAAGGAACAATCAGAAATAAAAACAAATGAATCATCAGTATCTGATAACAACCCAACCGAGAGCGTTGCTGCGGAAAAAAAAGCAGAATCTTTGAGACTTGCTGAAAAGTATTCAGGCAAATCTGTCGATGAATCTAGCAATTCAATTACCAAATACCTTTAAGTTAAACGAGAAAAACAATCATGCACAAAATCAATGAGTTTTCACAAAAAGAAACTCTAGTTAAAACTGAAACTTCTACAACAACAAAAAATACTATGCTCATTGAGCAAAAATGTATTGTTGTGCTGAATTACGTCAGCTGCGGAAAAACTGCGCTTTCTCGCCAAATGTTCAAGCCGGCAATGAATGCTGAGATTGTTTCAATTGAGACGATCAACAAAGATGGTGCTCAGGGCGATGCAATGAGTGCTGACAAATTTCGTGAGTCTATGCAGAAAGTTGAATTTCATCGTGACGTTGAGGATAAAAGCGTCATTGTCGATGTTGGTGTTTCGAACGTTGAACTGTTTTTGTCAAAAATGAAAGCCGAATATGCTTTTGACGATTTCGATTTGTTTTTTGTCCCCATCACTCCAGATGACAAGGTGATTTCAAATTCAATTGCATTCCTGAATGACTTGTCTGCACTTTACAAAATTCCTGCAAACAAAATTCGCGTGATTTTTAATAAAATGCCAGTGGATGAAGATGTCAGAAAAATCTACGCACCAATTTTCAAATATCACGAAAATGAAGGGCAAAAATTCACAATCTTGTCAGGGGCGGTCGTTCATGAATCAGCATCCTTTCCAATGATTGGACTTGAAGATTTGAGGAAAGCTGCTGAGAGCACCACGGATCTGCGGGCTGCAATGAAAGCGGCGAAGTCGCCTGATGAGTTGGCTGCAATCAGCAATGCCCGCGCAGTTCGCCGGATGGCGCCATTTGTTGTTGCTGAACTTAATTCAGTGGCAAAAATCTTGCTGGCTTGAGGTAAAGCCATGAATGACCCTATTGCAACAGGTACTCCGAAAACGCGCCAAGAAGCTTATCTGCTTGACTTGATTGGTGATGTTGTGACGCTGGACAAGCAGATTTGCAAACTTCACGAATCGGTTCTTAGCCTTGGAGAAGCACTGCCAGGCCTTGCAAATAAGGAAATGAAGCGGGCAGGGGATCAAGCTATTTTGGCTTTGTCTGGGCAGGTTGGAACAATCGCGCAGAAGATCGCTGGCGATGCTGCGGCTGTCGAACGGAACAACTCTTTTGTCAAAGCAACAGTTTTTGCGATTGCTGGTTTACTGCTCTGCGGCTTGTTGTTCGGTGGCGCTGGCCTTTTAACCGCAAAATCATTTGCATCGATTAGTGTCAATGCAGCTGAACGTGACCTTGCCGAAGCCAATTTACTTCTGCAAAACGAAAAAAAACGGATTGATGAAAAAATTGTTGAATTGGAAAAAAAGTCAGCTGATGAAATTGCAAGAAATAGCGCTGCAATCGGCTGGGCAGCAACTCCAAATGGCCGACTCGCCAAAGCTTTTTTTGATACTGGCGGTGGTGCAATCGCAGCAACTTGTAACGCCAAATATTTAGAAAAAGAAATTGATAGTGAAAAGAGAACTTGGTGCTACGCAAAACGACATGAGTTGTTTGGAGGAGAAGATAATAAATTAACGAGCGCATGGAGAATCCCATAACTGACCGCCAATTTCGCGCCAAAGACGCCCTCATGGGCGTTTTTTTTCGTTCTGCCCGCTTTGCGGGCTGCCTGTATAAACATATTTATTTTTTTACTCAAAACCGCATATACTCTTTTACATATTGATTTAAATGAGGAAATGATATGCAAGTAATTGCGGTTTTGAACCAAAAAGGCGGCAGTGGAAAAACCACCATCGCTACGCATCTGGCGAGGGTGTTGCAGCTGGACGGTGCAAGCGTCGTACTGGTGGACTCCGACCCGCAAGGAAGCGCCCGCGACTGGTCTGCAGCTTGTGAAGAACAACCGTTATCAGTGATCGGTATCGACCGCCCGACGATCGAGCGTGATCTGAAGAGCTTGGCAAAAACAGATTTTGTGGTGATTGATGGAGCACCCCAGGCAGCAGACTTGGCCGTGTCAGCGATCAAGGCCGCGAATTTTGTTTTGATTCCAGTGCAGCCTTCGCCTTACGACATCTGGGCGGCGGCTGACCTTGTTGACCTGGTGAAGCAGCGGATTGAAGTCACGGACGGGCGGCTGCAGGCTGCATTCGTGGTGTCGCGGGCCATCACGGGCACCAAGCTTGGCCAGGAGGTTGCCGATGCCCTGGCTGGCTACGGTTTGCCGGTACTGAACAGCAGGATCATGCAAAGGGTGGCTTACCCAAGCACGGCGGCGACCGGGCAGACTGTTTTCGATCTTGAGCCGAACGGCGACGCAGCGGCAGATTTTCGGGCACTCAAAAACGAATTAGTGCAATTACTCAAATAAGTAAAAGAGCAAATGAACACGATCAAAAAAACTACCGGATTGGCTGCGGGCCGTCCTAGTGTCAGCAAGCAAAACCGTTCGATGGAAGATCAACCAGTGCTGGTGCGTATCAACGCGCAGGTGACAGAAGCTGAGCATCAAAAGCTGAAGATTCACGCGGCAAAAAACAAAACTTCAATTTCAGAGTTGCTGCGTGCGTTCATTGGAACGTTGCCTGACTGAAGAAATTAGTCTCATTTACTCAAATAAATTATTACTCATAACATCAGACAGTTTTTCACTGCTGCACCATAGCCAGCCGCTGCAAGTTTCAGTTCACGATCTCCGGAATACGAAATTGCAATCGCGCCAGTCCTGACTGCCGCATTTACTTACCTGGTTTGCGACCTAATTGAAAAAATCTCGGATGTCGGCCAACACAGGATCGCCTTTTCCTGAACTCACTTCAACCCAAGCGTTGAGCAAACCTCCGAACCTCAACATGGGCCGATCCTCATCGATATGAGCTGGCAAACATGCCCTATTGGTTGCATCGTATGACGCATGATTACGACAAACCAACGGCCTTACTTCGTAAACCGAGCACGAGTCCTCTACAAGAAATGGGCAGGGTGAGCCTCGATATGGCTTGTCTGTGCGCAATATCGACTTTTGTATGGGTCGGGCTGTCCGACCACTAAAATTTGAAATGCTCGCCGCCTCAAGGCTCGAAATTTCGACGCCATCGTGACAACAGTGTGAACAACCGTTGGCGCAGGCAATATAGGGCGCCATCAATCTGGAAAATTCGTCAGCCAGTTGATAAACTTTGCGCAGCTTGACAGATTTTGAAGCATTGAGGTTCCGGAGTTTTTCCGGCAATGCCGCCTCTTGGGTAAATATTGCTTTGGGAACGGATTTCACAAACTCATCAGCACGTTGCTTTGCAAGGCCGAAGTTGGGCTGGTTGTCTAAGAAGCTCATCAAATCATCCTGCTCATTGCTTCGCCACCGCAATATCAAGCCGTGGCAACGCCCGCACCAGCTTCATCGTTTCCAGGCTGACGGTGATGACGCGCTGGAACAGTTTCAGCGGGTATGACGCATCGCCTATGGTCTCGGTTGCCCACAGATTGGCGTCGTTGACGATTCCGCTGTCTTTGTGGGTGGTGACGGCCTGGCGCTCCATGACCCATTCCAAGGCTGGTTTGCCGTTGACCACATAGTCATAGGCCTCTAGCGGAATGCCGCTCATGGTGATCTTGTGGTTGTAAACCACACGGGTTTTGTCGGCCTTGCTGGCGAACTTCATTTGCGTGACGCGGTAATCCGCATCGGCGAACTCTGCCAGCAACAATGCGCCGCCCTCGATGTCCACCTGGTACGGGGTTACGGTTTCATAGTTGATGTGCAGATCGGCCAATTTTCGACCCGCTGTGCTGAATGCTTGGAAGTCGGCAAACGTTTTGACCGCTGGAATGCGCGGCAATTCCTTGCTCAGATTGTCCGCGTAACGCTTTTTGTAATCTTCCGAATGCAGTAGGCCGTAGATGTAATAAAACAGGTCTTCTTTACTAATTTCCTGGCCTTTGTAAGCATCGCTGAAATGCTTTAAGCCACCGTCTGAAATTCCATCCCTGACTGTGTACTTGCCTTGCTTCGCGCCTAAACCGTCAAACAACCCACTGACAGGTTCAATATCGAAAATTTTTAGTGGGAAACACTGGGCCTTTGAAATCATTTCCAGGTCAGGTATCTTGTTAGCCAGAAGCACAGAAAAATCTTTGGTTGCACCTCTACCAGTCACACAAATGACGAAATTTTCAGCTGCACTGCTTGGGAAATAGCGCGGTATCAATGCAATATCGTTAATAAAATTTCGGTCAAAATAAAGATTTTGAGTACTGAATGGCCTGTAAAGGCCAAGAGTTAGCGCCTCAGCCTGGTAAATGCGTTGACGAAATTTACCCACATCAGCGCGCAAAGCTCTTGACCAGCTAATCTTTTTTGCATCTGAATTTATGAAATCCTCTACCTCGACCGTCACGTTCCGTGTTTCGTCACCGCAGTAAGTTTCATAACGTGCGGACTCCTTGTTAAAAAAGGAAATCATAGACTTCAAATTTTCTACAAGTTTTGTCTTCGAAAATTGGTAGACCCATGCGTCACGGTTGGTTTTTATTCCCATCGAATAGCTATCAAAAACAGAAGCAGTTGATGCATCTTTTTTATCGCCAAGGCCTATGAACTCAGAAAAACTGTCATCCCGTTGCCCTACCCAGTCATTGTGCTGATCCGGCGTAATCGGTAGCCAGCCATTGGTAGCAGTAATCCCGTCAATGCTGCCAAACGCCGTGATTTTTTCCAGTTTCTCTTCCCGACTCAGATAGTCACCAATGTCGTGCAGGTAAATCTTGCCGCTTTCTGTCGCTTTGGGGTTCTTGACCAGGATGCTGATGGCAATCGGCGTGCGGGTGCCCATGCCAAAAACGTTGTCCTTTTCTTGGCGACGCAATTCGCCTGACGTGCGTGCGTTCCCCCGCAGGTGAAAAATGTAAAGAGTGCTGAATTCTTCCGCCAGGCACTTGCGCAGCCCATCGGCGGTGTTGGCATCAATGAATCCACCATTACTCACATAGCCCACGACGCCGCTGGTCCCAATGCGGTCGCTGGCCCAGCGGATCGCCCGGATATAGCTGTCGTAAAGGGCGTTCTTGTTGGTGGCGGTGGAATGGGCCGCATAGGTCTTGCGGATGCTTTCATCCAACGTCGGGTAGCCGACATTGGCATTGTTGTCGTTGGCACTGGTTTGCCCAGCAGAATAAGGCGGGTTGCCCACAATGACCCGAATGTCCAGCTTCTTTTGCTTGCGGCGACGCGTGCTGTTGTCGGCCACCGAATCCGTCCCAAGCAGATGCGAACTGGGCTCGTACAAGGCAAAGGTGTCGGTCAGGCAAATACCGTCAAACGGCACATAGTCCCCGCCCATGATGGCGTGATAGACCTGCTCGATGTTGATGGCTGCAATGTAATAGGCCAGCAACACGATTTCGTTGGCATGAATTTCGTTCTTGAACTTATGGGCCAGCTCGTCTTTGCCAATCAGGCCGCTTTGCAACAACCGGGTGATAAACGTGCCGGTGCCTGTGAACGGGTCGATGATGTGAACACCTTTGCTGCCCAAAGTTTGGCCGAACTCACTTTTCAGCACATCGTTGACGCTGTGGATGATGAAGTCCACCACCTCGACCGGGGTGTACACAATGCCCAGCTTGTCTTTCAAACGCGGAAACGCGCTGCTGAAAAACTTGTCGTACAGGTCAACAATGATCTTTTGCTTGGCTTTGAGGTCACGGATGCCAGCCGCCCGCATCCGCACGCTCTCGTAAAAGCGCTCCAGCTTGGCGGCTTCCTTGTCCAGGTTGTGCTCATTGAGCACCTCCAGCACCCCTTGCATGGCTTTGGACACTGGGTTGTGCTGGGTAAAGTTGTAGCCGTCAAACAGGGCATCAAACACCGGCTTGGTGATGATGTGCTGGGCCAGCATCTCAATTGCTTCGTCCCGGCTGATGCTGTCGTTCAAGTCGTCTTGCAGCTCCTTCAAAAAACGGTTGAAGGCGGCAATCTCGGCAGTGTTGTCTGATTTAGCCAAAATGGCCGTGATGCGGCTGATATTGGTCTGGGCAATTTTGGCAATGTCCTTGGCCCATTCATCCCAGTACAGGCGGTTGCCGCACTTTTGCACCACCTTGGCGACGATAGCGCGTTCAATCTCGCTCACGTGGTATTCGATCTGGTGTTGTTCCTGGATTGGCGTGGCCTCGGCGCTCTGACCCAGGTTTTGCCCGCCCTTGGCGGCTTTCGCGGCCTTGGCGTTGACTTTGGCTCCCTTCGTCTCGTTCGCTTTACCCTTGCTTTTAATGTTGATGGTGTCCGTGATGGCGATGATTTCCATCTTTGACTTGTCCTGGCCGGTCAATTCCAGTTTGTTGATCATGGCGTCAAAACGGTCATCATGCGAGCGCAGCGCTTGCAGCACCTCCCACACCACTTTGTAGGTCTTGTTGTCGTTGAGCGCCTCTTCGGGCTGCATGCCTGCCGGAATCACCACCGGCAAAATCACATACCCCAGCTTCTTATTGCTGTCCTTGGACTTGCGCATGACGCGCCCGACCGACTGCACCACATCCACCTGTGAATTACGCGGCGTCAGGAACAGCACGGCGTCCAGGGCGGGTACGTCCACCCCTTCGGACAAACAACGCACGTTGCTCAGGATGCGACAGGTGTTATCAGGCAGCTCGGCCTTGAGCCAATTGAGCTTGGCCCCCTTTTGCGCCGCATTCATGCCGCCGTCCACGTGTTGTGCCTCACAGACCAGCTGACTGATCGCGTCTTGCTGCTCGGGGTTCTCATTGAGCAACTCCGTCCGGTATTCATCGACCACGGCCTGGAACATCTGCGCAATGTTCTTGCTGCTGACCTTGTGGCTTTTGGCCCCCTTGTTGACCTCGATCACCTGACAAAAGGCCACAGCGCGGCGCATCGGGTCGGGATCGTTGCTGAGGTCGTCCTGGGTGTCCTGTTTGGACAGGGCACGCCAGCAACCGATAATTTTCGCGGCATCGTCCACCCGCAGGTTGTTATCGCCGTCTTTCAACAACACTTGGAGTTTTGCGTTGATGTGGTCTTCGCTGATGGTCAGCACGATGACCTTGTAGTCACACAAGATGCCCAGGCCATGCACCGCTTCAGAAAACGACAGGGTGTGCAGCGTTTCGCCAAAGAATTCGGCGTTGTCCATCGAATACAAAATGATGCTGTCGGTTTCGGCCTTGGCCTTGGCCGGAACCCCATAGACACGGGGCGTGGCGGTCATGTAAACCCGTTTTTCCCCTTTGATGACATCCTGGTTGTGAACTTTGACAAACGCCGATTCATCATCGCCGTCAAAGCTCGCGCCAGTGGTGCGGTGCGCTTCATCACAAATGATCAGGTCGAAATCGGCCAGCGCATGGAGCTTTTGCGCCTGCGAAATCACGTCAATCGAGTGATAGGTTGAAAATACCACGCTCATGTGCTGGGCGTCGTGGCGCTTGGTAATCTCATGGGCCAACATTTTTGGATTGGTGGTGGCCGGGTACTGCAACTCATGCACCAGCATTTGGTAGTCGTCGTCTTTGTCGCGGCCCTTGCCGACTTCGCTGTCCGAGCACACGGCGAAGCTGTGCATGGGGGTGGCCGTTTCCTGCGTCCACTCGGTCAGGGTTTGCGACAACAAAGACAGCGATGGCACCAGAAACAACACCCG
>NZ_JAFCTH010000028.1:0-30535 GCF_049895905.1 Polaromonas sp. DSP2-3-2b2
CGATTCACTCATGATTTACCCATTTCTTGCGACAGTGTCCTACTTAAACCGCTGTCTCAAATCCGGGGTCCACTTTAAAGCGCTAACGATGATCGCAGTGACAGCATGAATCCAAACAACGATGCTTACGACGCTAGCATGGACAACCACGCCAATCAGCTCAACTCCAATCATGATGCTTATCAGGGAGGCAATGCAGATACTGACGAGATGGACCAAGGCGATTGCTTCGAGCATGGACGCGATTGAATCCAGCATGCATTCAAAGAACACAGCCCTATTCAAGCCTGTTGCCATTGCCGTCCTGACAGTGGCGCTATTCGGTCTGACCGCCTGCGGATCGACCGGCCCCAAATACCGCAATGTCCGCTCCTTCAGCGAAGGCCTGGCGCCGGTGCAGGCCCAGACTGGCCGCTGGGGTTTCATCAATGAGCGGCAGGAATGGGTGATCGCACCGCGCTTTGAAGACGCCAAAGAATTTCAGGGCGGTAAGGCAGCCGTCCGGCAGAACAGCAAATGGGGTTTCATCAACAAGCGCGGTGAATGGCTTTAAAGCCGGTGCCGCGCCATGAAACACTGCTCCTGCAAGGAAATCAATGCCTTGGTCAGGATGCTGGTACGGCAAGGATGGTCGTTTGGCCGGGGTGGCAAGCACGGGAAACTGCGCATGCCTTCCGGAAAGCTCACCTTGACCGTGCCCACGTCTCCCAGCGACCACCGCGCATTCCTGAATTTCAGGCGCGACGTGCATCGCGCAATGTTGTCGATTTAGGCTAAAAACTATCATTTCGATAGCTGCTTTTGCATACAGGACAAGCGCAAAGGGCTGATTTCTCTTAAAAAAACCAACCCTTCAGCGCATCATCGAATGCACTGCGCCTCAGGCCTTGATTTCTTTCGCCGTGATCTGGTACTTGAAGTCATCCGGCGCGTACGAGTCAAAACGTCCGGCGGCGTTTTCACCCACCGGGTACATGAAGAAACCCAGTTGGCTGCCCTTGGCATTTGGCAGGGACACGTCATGCGCGGTGTTGTAGGCCATCCAGTTGCCTTCCCAGCCGCCGAACAGCGCCTTGTTGACCGGGGCCACCACCGGGTTGGTGGTGTTCTTGATCCAGTCGGCGGTTTCCAGGCGCATGACCTTGGCCACGTCGGCCGGATCCATCGCCACCCAGCCGTAGCCCTTCAGATAAGCCTCGGATCGGCAGTGCTGCGCACCCTTGAGGCTGGCCGGGTTGCCCGACAGTTCCTTGTAGCCAAAGCTTGAGGGAACCAGCCGGATGCCGTAAACGTCGCGCGCCGGAACGCCGGAGGCGCGGCAAAGGCCGACAAAGATGGCATTCAGGTCAGCGCACTTGCCGCCCAAATTGCCGCTTTCCAGCATGCTCTGGATGTCGCCTTCGCCGCAACCGCGCACCTTGGGTTCGCGGTAGGTGTTGGTGACCACCCAGTCGTAGATTTGTCGGACTTTTTGCAGGTCGGTCCTGGCGCCCTGCGTGGCTTCCAGTGCGGTCTTGTGCACGATGCCGTCAAGCGGAATCAACTCGGTGGGCCGGGTGAAATAGCGCAGCGTGTCGGCATCCTCGGCCTTGGCGGTCTTTTGCGACCAGTCCACTGCCCGGTTTTGCGTCTGCACTCGGCTGGTGAGTTCTGCAAACGGCTTGGCCTCGTCAGCGGCGAAGTCCACGTACAGCATCTTGGCGCCGTCCTGGCCATCCTGCATGAACTTGCCTGCGCCGTTGCTGGAGAAACTGCTTTCCAGCGAGCGCTGGTAGTCACTGTTGACCGACGGAATCGGCAGCCACACCCGGGTGGCGCCGTCTAGCTTGGCAATGTCCACGCGGGTTGTGACCTCGAAGGTACGCCAGGCGCCGCTTTGCGGTGCAAACAGCGTTCGCGTGGCGACGGCCGGCGCTTGGGCAAAGTTAAGGCTGGGCAAGGAAGCGGCCAGGGCGGCGGCGGCCGTATTTTTCAGAAAGCTGCGGCGTACGGTGGTCATCGATGAACTCCGGGAAAGGATGAAGGAAAGGGTCACATGCTCCGGCGCAGGTAAAGATACGCCGGGAAGTGTGCCGGGCTGGACAGCCGCTGCGAGGCAGCGCGCCAGTCACTGGCAAGGCGTGATTATCGCTGGAGCCGCCTGGCCAGGGGTTTGCCGCGCAGGCAGCAGCCCTAGAGCAGGCTGGCAATCAGCTTGCCGGCGGCTTGGCCGGTCCAGTCCAGTTCGCCCTGCACCCGGTGCCGTGGCCGGCCCCGGCGGTCAAGGGTCAGCGTGGTCGGAAAAATGCGGACGCCCCAGCGCCGGGCGGCCTGGCCATCGACATCGAGCAGCACTGGCAGCGTGATGCCGGCGCGCTCGGCGAACTGCAGGGCGCTGGCCGGTTTTTCCTTGAAGTTGATGGCCAGCACCAGCAGCTTGTCGGCGCCATGCAGCGCAGCCGCCTGCTGGAGTGATGGCATCTCGGCGCGGCAGGGCTCGCACCAGCTCGCCCAGAAGTTGAGCAGAACGGCCCTGCCCCTGAAGTCGGCAGGGCGCCAGGTCTTGCCGGTGGCATCGACCAGACTGAAGGCTGCAACCGGACCGGCCCATGGAGTGACCTCATAAGCCTCGCCGGTCGGGAGCTGGGCGTCCGCTGGCAGGCACAACGGGGCACCGGCGGCAGCACAAGTGATTTTCAAAAAATGGCGACGCGACGGGAAGGGAACAAGCATGCACCCGAGCTTACCTGCGAACACGGGACACGCACGGTAAGTCTCCAGGTGCAACCGCCCTTCGCTCTTGGGCGCCGCGCCGGGCGTGCGTGAACAGGCGGTGAAGTCTTTCGGCAGGCTCGGCAGCGGGCCAGAGTACAGCAGTTCCTGCTGCGTGCGCGCCGAAGAAGAGCGTCAAGCGGCTGCTCTCGACCTTGTCGCCAACCTGGAGATCGCACAGGTAATTGGAAGCCACGCCGCGCACCGGCCGGGCCCCGCGGCGGCACCTGCGCGTGTTCCGGCCGAGGCGACGACAGGCTCCAGGTCAGCGAAATTTATGTCTCGCCGTTCGAAGCGGCGGTCTTGGCATGCTTGATGCCGAAGGCCTGACCAAGACCGAGTCCTACGCTAGGACTCAGATCAGGTCAGGCCATGACGCGAACAAAGCCGAACTCGTTTGTAAAGGAGCGGCTGGCAGTGCAGGGCATGAACGGTGAATACGGCACGCTGGCGCAGCTTCGCATCAAGGCCCGGCGTGCGGCGCAGACTGAACTGCTTGAACGGCCCGAGTGCGGCCATTTGCCTCACCGCGACCAACCTGCGCGGCTGATGACGAATGTCAGGGCTTTCATTCATCGACAAACACCAGAGAATGGTGCGAGAGACGGGACTTGAACCCGTATGACCTTTCGGTCGGCAGATTTTAAGTCTGCTGCGGCTACCGATTACGCCACTCTCGCCGGTGATTTTTGGAAAATTTGTTGACTGAGCCAAGCTGTATTGTCAAACAAAAAGCCCCTTTTCAGGGGCTTGACGATCATCATTTGATGGAGGCGCGGCCCGGAGTCGAACCGGGCTAGCCGGATTTGCAATCCGGTACATAACCGCTTTGTTACCGCGCCCTGTCCTTTTGCTATTTTCCAACCAAAAAGGGCAGCATTTTGAAGTGCTGCCCTTTGAATTGGAGCGGGAAAAGAGGCTCGAACTCTCGACCTCAACCTTGGCAAGGTTGCGCTCTACCAACTGAGCTACTCCCGCGAGTCTAGATATAAATTATAGCGTCGTTTTTCGCCATTTCAGTTTTTGTCCAAATGAAAAACTGACGGCCATCGTTTTCTGGAGGCGCGGCCCGGAGTCGAACCGGGCTAGCCGGATTTGCAATCCGGTACATAACCGCTTTGTTACCGCGCCTTGTCGTTTTCACATTTTCCAACCAAAAAGGGCAGCATTTTGAAGTGCTGCCCTTTGAATTGGAGCGGGAAAAGAGGCTCGAACTCTCGACCTCAACCTTGGCAAGGTTGCGCTCTACCAACTGAGCTACTCCCGCGAGTCTAGCTTCATATTATAGCGTGATTTTTGACACTTTCCTGAATCACGGAGAAGTTTTCTCAATGCTTGACCGTGCCGACGGCTTGCGACGGGGCGGCGGCGCTGGCGGCGCTGGCGGCGGCAATCAACGCAACTTCTTCATCGGTCAAGGGCACCGGCTGCCGCTCCAAGGCAACCTGCAGCACTTGGTCAATCCACTTCACGGGGATGATTTCGAGACCTGCTTTGACATTGTCTGGAATTTCCTGAAGATCCTTGGCATTTTCCTGCGGGATCAGCACGGTCTTGATGCCCCCGCGCAAGGCAGCAAGCAGTTTTTCTTTCAGACCGCCAATGGCAGTGACCTCGCCCCTTAGCGTGATTTCACCGGTCATGGCCACATCGCCGCGAACAGGGATTCCAGTCAATGCAGAGACAAACGCAGTGGTCATGGCGGCCCCGGCGCTCGGACCATCCTTGGGGGTCGCGCCGTCAGGGACATGGATGTGAATGTCACGCTTTTCAAACATCTCATCCTTGATACCCAAGCCCCTGGACCGACTTCGAACCACCGTTCGGGCCGCCTCGACCGACTCTTTCATGACATCGCCCAATGACCCTGTGCGTGTGATGACGCCCTTGCCCGGCATGACGGCCGCTTCGATCGTTAGAAGGTCACCACCCACTTCAGTCCAAGCTAGACCGACGACCTGGCCCACCTGATTGTTCTTTTCCGCACGGCCGTAATCGTATTTCCTCACACCCAGGAATTCATTCAGGTTGTCGGGTGTGACGAGCACTTTGGGAGTCATCTTCTTGAGCTGTATGCCCTTGACGACCTTACGGCAAATCTTGGACAGTTCCCGCTCCAGCGAGCGAACACCGGCTTCACGCGTGTAGTAGCGCACGATGTCGCGCACCGCCTGCTCCTGCACCTCCAGTTCGTCCTCCTTCACGCCATTGTTCTTAACCTGCTTGGGCAGCAGGTAACGCATGGCAATGCTGGTTTTTTCGTCCTCGGTGTAGCCCGATAAGCGGATGACTTCCATGCGGTCCAGCAGGGCCGGCGGAATATTCATCGAATTGGACGTCGCAACAAACATCACGTCACTCAGGTCAAAATCGACCTCGACATAGTGGTCGCCAAAGGTATGGTTCTGTTCCGGGTCCAGCACTTCAAGCAGCGCGCTGGAGGGGTCGCCGCGAAAATCAGTGCCGAGCTTGTCAATCTCGTCAAGCAGAAACAAAGGATTGCGCGTGCCGGCCTTGCTCAGGTTCTGCAATACCTTGCCAGGCAGAGCGCCAATATAAGTACGGCGGTGTCCACGGATTTCAGCCTCGTCGCGCATTCCACCCAAGGCCATGCGGACATACTTGCGACCGGTGGCTTTGGCAATCGACTGGCCGAGCGATGTCTTGCCGACACCTGGGGGGCCTACAAGGCACAAAATTGGCGCTTTCAGTTTGTCAACCCGCTGCTGCACTGCGAGGTACTCGACAATGCGGTCCTTGACCTTTTCAAGACCGTAGTGGTCCTCATTGAGCACGGCTTCGGCGTTGGCTAGGTCATGCTTGATCTTGGTTTTCTTGCTCCAAGGCAACCCGAGCAGCACATCGATATAGCTGCGCACCACCGTGGCTTCCGCCGACATGGGCGACATCAGCTTTAGCTTCTTGAGTTCGCTTTCTGCCTTTTTACGGGCCTCCTGTGGCATTTTGGCGTTCTTGATCTTCTTTTCGATCTCTTCGAGATCAGCACCCTCTTCTCCCTCGCCCAGTTCTTTCTGGATGGCTTTGACCTGCTCGTTCAGGTAGAAGTCGCGCTGATTTTTTTCCATCTGGCGCTTGACGCGCCCACGGATTTTTTTGTCCACATTGAGAATATCGACCTCACGCTCAAGCTGCTCGTACAGGTTCTCAAGACGCGCTTTGACATTATCCAGATCCAGGATGACCTGCTTAGCATCCAGTTTGAGCGGCAAGTGCGCAGCGATTGTGTCAGCCAACCGACCGGCATCGTCGATGCTGGAGATCGATGTCAATATCTCGGGAGGTATTTTCTTGTTCAACTTGACGTAATGGTCAAACTGCTGGGTCACGGCACGGCGCAAGGCCTCGATCTCGCTACCCTTGTTGCCCGCGACAACGGCTGCGGGCTCGACCGGAGAAACATTTGCAGTGAAGTGCTGCTCGCCTTCCTCGATCTTGTTCACCCTGGCGCGCTGCTGCCCTTCAACCAGGACCTTGACCGTGCCGTCGGGCAACTTCAAGAGTTGCAGGATGGTGGCCACACAGCCCACCTCAAACATGTCATCAACGGACGGCTCATCCTTGGCCGCGGTTTTCTGCGCCACCAGCATAATTCGGCGCTCGGATTCCATGGCCAGTTCCAGTGCCTTGATGCTCTTGGGCCGGCCAACGAACAACGGAATCACCATGTGCGGAAAGACCACGACGTCCCGCAACGGCAACAGAGGCAGTTCGACAGGGGTTGCAGGAAGAAAAGTTTGTGCAGACATAATAAAACCCTAAACCTTCATAACAAGGCAAAACGCAGCGGTCCCTTTCGGGATCGGGCGAAATTGTAGAAACCGCAGACGAGGATTGCCATTTCAGGCACTTGCCTCGTCGGTTCCGGGACTCAGGCTTTCTTGGCAGCTTCGCGGTAGACCAGCAGCGGCGGCTTGTTTTCCTCGATCGTCGCTTCGTCAACCACCACCTTGTCAACATTGCTGGTGGTCGGCAAATCAAACATGGTGTCAATCAGGGATTGCTCCAGAATCGAACGCAGACCGCGTGCGCCGGTTTTGCGGGCGAGTGCCTTGCGGGCGATGGCCTTGAGGGCCGACGGCCTGATTTCCAGATCCACGCCTTCCATGGCGAGCAATTTGCTGAATTGTTTGACCACGGCATTCTTCGGTTCCGTCAGGATCCGGACCAAGGCATCTTCGCTGAGTTCGGCTAAGGTGGCGATGACCGGCATCCGGCCGACGAGTTCGGGAATCAGACCAAACTTGATCAGGTCTTCGGGTTCGACATCCTTGAACGCTTCAGTCAAACTGCGGGCTTTTTTGCTTTTAACAGCGGCGCCAAAACCGATACCCGATGCCTCGGTACGCCCCTCGATGACTTTTTCAAGTCCAGAAAAAGCACCGCCGCAAATAAACAGAATGTTGGTGGTGTCAACCTGCAGAAAATCCTGGTTTGGATGCTTGCGCCCACCCTGCGGCGGCACGGAAGCCATCGTGCCTTCCATCAGTTTGAGCAGTGCCTGCTGCACCCCCTCGCCCGACACATCGCGGGTGATAGACGGGTTGTCAGATTTGCGCGAAATCTTGTCGATTTCATCAATATAGACAATCCCCTGCTGGGCACGGTCGACCTCGTAGTTGCAACTTTGCAGCAGCTTCTGGATGATGTTTTCCACGTCTTCACCGACATAGCCGGCTTCGGTCAGGGTGGTGGCATCAGCCATGACGAAAGGCACGTTCAGCGTGCGAGCCAGCGTTTGCGCCAGCAATGTCTTGCCCGAACCAGTGGGCCCGATCAACAAGATATTGCTCTTGGTCAGTTCGACATCATCCTTCTTGGCCGATTCCTTGTGGCGCAACCGCTTGTAGTGGTTGTACACAGCGACGGCCAGCGTTCGCTTGGCGGGCTCCTGGCCAATGACATAACCGTCCAGCGTTGCCTTGATTTCTGCTGGTGTTGGCAGGTCGCTGCGCGTCTCGGTCACTTCGCTGCCTGCGGGCAGTTCGTCGCGAATGATCTCGTTGCACAGATCAATGCACTCATCACAGACAAAAACAGATGGGCCGGCAATCAGTTTCTTGACTTCATGCTGGCTTTTACCGCAAAAAGAGCAGTACAACGTTTTTTCGCTGGAGGAGCCTTTTTTATCGGCCATTGTGGGGGACACCTTTAACGTGACATGGTGAAACTATGCGCTTCGCCAATGATAACCAATAAAAAAACGGCGTTTCTGTAACAGAAAAACGCCGTTATTGCAAAGCAGTCTTAAGCTCTACAGGGCAGATCAGGGTCGCTTGGAGATTACCTGATCGACCACGCCGTAGGCCTGGGCTTCGTCGGCAAACATGAAATAGTCGCGTTCGGTGTCGCGCTCGATTTTTTCAACCGTCTGGCCGGTGTTGTTCGCCAGGATACGGTTCAACTGATCGCGGGTCTTCAGGATGTCTCTAGCATGGATCTCGATGTCCGATGCCTGTCCCTGCGCACCACCCGACGGCTGGTGGATCATGACGCGCGAATTGGGCAACGAAAAGCGCTTGCCCTTGGTGCCGGCTGACAGCAAGAAGGCGCCCATGCTGGCGGCCATGCCGACGCACAGCGTCGACACATCGGGCTTGATGAACTGCATGGTGTCGTAAATTGCCATACCAGCCGTCACTGAGCCGCCGGGCGAGTTGATGTAAAAGGAAATGTCCTTGTCAGGATTTTCGCTTTCCAGGAACAGCAACTGCGCCACCACCAGATTGGCGGTCTGGTCGTTGACCGGGCCGACCAGAAAGATCACGCGCTCCTTGAGCAGGCGCGAATAAATGTCATAAGAGCGTTCGCCACGGCCGGATTGTTCAATGACCATGGGGACCATGCCCAGGCCCTGAATTTCCTGGCTGGCGGATTGGGGGCTGCCGTAGCCGCCGTAAGAAATGTTTCTGACCATTGATTTTTCTCCAGAGATGTAGGTACTGTACCGAAAATGAGTTGGGGCCTGTACCGCAAAGCACAAGCCCCAGCGTCAGGAGAAGTCAGCCGGTCAGTTCTGGCCCATCAACTCGTCAAACGAGATCGCTTTAACGTTGACCTTGGCTTTACCGAGAACAAAGTCAGTGACATTGTTTTCAATCACCACGGCTTCGACTTCGGCCATGCGGCTGTTGTCGCTCAGGTACCAGCGAACGACTTCTTCCGGCTTTTCATAGCTGGCAGCGAGTTCTTCAATGTGCGCCTTGAGCTGCTCGGGTTTGGCCTGCAGTTCATTGGCGCGCACCAGTTCGGCCACGACCAGGCCCAAGCGGACGCGTTTTTCTGCCTGCGGACGGAAAATGTCGTCGGGGATCGGTGCCTTGTCAGCATCCTTGATGCCGCGCTTTTTCAGGTCGGCGCGAGCGCCTTCCATCAGGCGCTCGAGTTCGGCCTGAACGCTGGCGTTGGGCAGGTCGAGTTCGGCGTTGGCCACCAACGCATCCATGACGGCATTCTTGTTGCGGGCCAACAGGCGGAATTTGACTTCGCGCTCCAGGTTCTTCTTGATGTCCGAACGCAGGCCCTCGACCGTGGCGTCGGCAATGCCGAGCGACTTGGCCAGCGCTTCGTTGACTTCGGGCAGGTTCGCGGCTTCGATTTTCTTGACCGTCACCAAGAAATCGGCCTGCTTGCCGGCCACGTCCTTGCCGTGGTAATCGGCAGGGAAGTCCAGGGGGAAGGTCTTGCTGTCGCCGGTCTTCATGCCGCGCACGGCGTCTTCAAATTCTTTCAGCATCTGGCCGTCGCCGACGATGAACTGGAAGTCTTCGGCCTTGCCGCCAGCGAACGTTTCGCCGTCCATCTTACCTTCGAAATCGATGGTCACGCGGTCGCCGTCCTGCGCGGGCGCATCGGCTGCGCGCTGGGCGAAGGTGCGGCGTTGCTTGCGCAGGATGTCCAGCGTCTTGTTGATAGCCGCGTCGCTGACTTCAGCGCTGACCTTTTCGACTTCGGCATTGGTCAGGTCGGCAATCTTGACTTCAGGATAAACCTCGAAAATCGCATCGAAAGCCAGTTCGCCTTCAGGCGCATCTTCCTTTTCGCTGATGCGGGGTTGGCCGGCCACGCGCAGCTTGGCTTCGTTGGCGGCAACCGCAAAGGCTTCGCCGACCTTGTCATTCATGACTTCGTAATGCACCGAATAGGCATAACGCTGGCTGACCACGCTCATCGGCACCTTGCCGGGACGGAAACCGTCCATCTTGACAGTGCGTGCCAGCTTCTTCAGGCGGGTGTTGACCTCCGACTGGATGGTATTGAGGGGCAGCGTGAGCGTCATTTTGCGCTCGAGCTTTTCAAGATTTTCAACAGTCACGGCCATGATGGTTTCCTAAAAGTCAAAATATTCAAAACTGGGCTTTCGCCTAGCCAGCTGCGGTCAAGCAGCTTCTGAGGGCCAGCGGCACAACTGCCACGGCAAAGCCTCAGGGATGGTGCGCGGGGCGGGACTCGAACCCGCACAGTATTGCTACCGTCAGGACCTAAACCTGGTGCGTCTACCAATTTCGCCACCCGCGCTCCTGAAAAAACAGCGGGAATCCGGATAGTTTCCAAATTCCCGCCTGAAATCGGTCAACTTTCTATTTTAGCCTGTATCCGGAGGCTGTTTTTTGGCAATGCATCCGGCGGGACGGATTCAAGCCGCAGCGGATGTGGCGTCCTCTTCCCGCTTGACACGAAACCAGGCCGCGTACATGGCCGGCAAGGCCAGCAGCGTCAGCACGGTCGCCACGATCAGGCCGCCCATGATGGCGACCGCCATCGGCCCCCAGAACACGCTGCGCGACAGCGGAATCATCGCCAGCACAGCCGCCGCCGCCGTCAGTACGATGGGCCGCAGGCGGCGCACGGCGGACTCGACAATTGCATCCCAGGCCGGAATGCCCTGCGCCCGGTCCTGCTCGATCTGGTCAATCAGGATGACGGAATTGCGCTGGATCATGCCCATCAGCGCAATCACGCCAAGCAAAGCCACGAAGCCGAACGGCCGACCGAGCAGGATCAAGGCCCCGGCCACGCCCGCAATGCCGAGCGGCCCGGTCAGGAACACCAGCATGGCGCGGCTGAAGCTGTGCAGTTGCAGCATCAAGAGCGTGAAGGTCAGAAACAGCATGATCGGAATGCCAGCGGCAATCGACGCCGAGCCTTTGGAGCTTTCCTCCACCGCCCCGGCCACGGCAATGCGGTAGCCGGCCATGCCGCTGGCGTGCCACTTCTTTTCCAGCGCCTTGAGCGCGGGCAGCAGTTGCGCCGTGACGGTCGCGCCTTGCAGGCCTTCGGCGATGTCGCCCTGCACCGTGATGGCGTAGTCGCGGTTTTCGCGCCACATCACGCCCGGCTCCCAGGCAAACACCGGCTTGGCAATCTGCGTCAGCGGGATGGACTGGCCTGATACCGACGGAAGATAGGCATTGCCGATATCGGTGATCGCGCTGCGTTCATTGAGCGGCTGGCGCAGCACGATGTCGATCAGCTTATCGCCTTCACGGAACTGGCCGACCGTCGTCCCGCTGAGCAGCGTGCGCGCGCCCTGCGCGATCGACTGGCTGGTCACGCCCAGCGCGCGCGCCTTGGACTGGTCCACCTCCAGGCGCATCACTTTGACCGCTTCGTTCCAGTTGTCGTTGACGCCGCGCATGCTGGCGTTGCCGCGCATCAGCACCTTGACCTCGTCGGCGCGCTCGCGCAGCACCAGCGGGTCCATGCCAACGACGCGGAACTGCACCGGATACGGCACCGGCGGGCCGTTCGGCAGCAGCTTGACGCGGCCGCGCACCTCGGGGAATTCGGTTGCCAGCAAGGCGGGCAGCTTGACGCGCAGCGATTCGCGCACCTTCAGGTCGCTGGGCAGCACGATCATCTGCGACACGTTGGTCTGCGGAAAGACCTGGTCCAGCGGCAGGTAAAAACGCGGCACGCCCGATCCCAGCCAGGTGCTGACCGACGCCACGCCCGCCTCCTGCATCAGCCGCTGCTCGACGCGCCTGGCTGTCGCTTCATTGGCCGCGAACGAGGTACCTTCGGGAAACCAGATATCGACAATGATTTCAGGCCGGCTGGAGTCCGGAAAAAACTGCTGCTGCACCCGGCCCATGCCGACAATGCCCAGCGCAAAGATCAGCACCGTCGCGCCAATCGTCAGCCAGCGGTGTTCCACGCACCAGTTCACCGTGCGGCGAAAGGTGTTGTAGAACGGGGTGTTGAACATTTCGTGCGGGCTGTCATGACCAGCCTGCACTTCCTTCACGTGCGGCGGCACCTTGAGCAGCAATGTACCCAGATACGGCACGAAGTAGACCGACACGATCCAGCTCAGCACCAGCGCCACCACCGTGACGGCGAAAATCGCATAGGTGTATTCGCCAGTCACTGACCTGGCCAGGCCAATGGGCAGGAAGCCGGCGGCGGTGATCAGGGTGCCGGTCAGCATCGGCATGGCGGTGATCTCGTAGGCGAAGGTGGCGGCGCGCACCTTGTCGTAGCCCTCCTCCATCTTGCGCACCATCATCTCGACGGCAATGATGGCGTCATCAACCAGCAACCCGAGCGCAATGATCAGCGAGCCGAGCGATATCTTGTGCAGGCCGATGCCCAGGTACCACATCGCCAGAAAGGTCAGGCTGAGCACCAGCGGAATGGTGATGCCCACGACCAGCCCCGGCCGGATGTCGATGTAATAGCGCTTGTACAGCGGCAGCTGCCCCGGCCCCGCGTGCGGCCGCTTGTGCAGCCCCAGGCTGATGAAGCTGACCGCCAGCACGATCAGCACCGCCTCGATCAGCACGCCGACAAACTCGTTGACCGAACTCGCCACCGCCTTGGGCTGGTCCTGCATGTGGACCAGCTTCACGCCTGCCGGCAGCGTACGCTCGAAATTGGCTGACAGGATTTTCAGCGACTTGCCCAGTCGGATGATGTCGCCGCCCTTGGTCATGGCCACGCCCAGTGCAATCACTTCCCGGCCCTGGTGGTGCACCTTGACCACGGGCGGATCGACATAGCCGCGCCGGATCTCGGCGATGTCGCCTAGCTGGAACTGCCTGCCCGAACTGCCGCGAATCGGCATGGCGCGCAACTGCTCCAGCGCCTCGAACTGGCCGGCGACGCGCACCTGCACCACATCGAGCGGCGTCTGCACGCTGCCTGCCGATTCGACCGCGTTTTGCTGGCCCAGTTGCGCCAGCACCTGGTTCAGGTCCAGCCCCAGCGTGGCCAGGCGCTTTTGCGAGACCTCGATGAAGACCTTTTCGTCCTGCACGCCGAACAGTTCTACCTTGCTGACATCGGGCACGCGCAGCAGCTTTTGGCGTATGTCATCAGCAAAGGTCTTGAGTTCGGCATAGTTGAAGCCGTCGGACTCCAGCGCGTAGATCACGCCATAGACATCGCCGAAGTCGTCGTTGAAGAACGGCCCCTGCACGCCGGCCGGCAGCGTGCCGCGCATGTCGCCAACCTTCTTGCGCACCGAATACCAGACATTGGGCACCTCGCTGGCGCGGGACGAATCCTTGATCTGGAAAATGATCTGCGACTCGCCGGGTTTGGAATAGCTGCGGATGCGGTCGGCGTAGGGCACCTCCTGCAGCGTGCGCTCCAGCTTGTCGGTGACCTGCTCGGCCACCTGCTGCGCGGTCGCGCCCGGCCAGTAGGTGCGCACCACCATGGCGCGGAAGGTGAACGGCGGGTCTTCATCCTGCCCGAGCTGGAAATAGGCCGAAAAGCCCAGCACCATCAGCACCAGCAGCAAATAGCGCGTCAGCGCCGGATGCTCCAGCGCCCAGCGCGAGAGGTTGAAGCGCTCCGAAGGCGCAGCGCGCTCGCCGGCGGCAGGGTCGTCGTGGGTCGGTTGTGTCATGCCAGCCTCACTTCGTGCCGGAAGCGGAAGCCGCCGGCGCGGCCAAGGCCGGTTTTGCTATGGATTCAGGAGCTGCTTGCGCCCGCGCTACTTGCGCAGAAGGCCTGTTTGACTGATAAATACTGACTTTCTGGCCGGGAGACAGTACATGCACGCCGGCGCTGACCACCAGCATGCCCGGCGCCAGGCCAGCGCCCACGACGACCTCGTTGCCATCGGCGGTCGCCACCTGGATCGCCTGCGACCTGACCGTCATGGACGCCTTGTCCAGCACCCACACCGTGGTCGCCTGACCTTCCTGGCGCAAAGCGCTGGTCGGCAGCTTGATGACCGGCGTGCCGGCGGCGGCACCGGTATTGAGGATGGCATAGACCGTCGCGCCCAGCGGCGGCGCCTTGCCTTCGATCGACACCTTGACCGGATACGTGCGCGTCACCGGGTCGCTGCTGGCGGCCACCTCGCGCACCGCACCTAGCAGCTCGGCGCCCTGCGCCCAGACGCGGATGCGCACCGGCGCGCCAGCCTTGATGCCAGCCACCTTGTCCTCGGGCACCGAAAACACCACGTCGCGCACGCCATCGGCGGCAATCCGCACCACTGGCGCGCCGGCGGCGACGACCTGACCCGGCTCGGCCTCGACCGCCGTCACGATGCCGGACACATCGGCCGTCAGCACTGCATAGCCGGTCTGGTTGCCCTGCACCGCCGACTGCGACTGGGCCTGCTCCAGCTGCGCCTGCGCGGCCTTCAGGCTGGCTTCACGGCGCTCCAGCTCGGCGCCGCTGATGAAGTTCTGGTCCTTCAGCGCCTGGTAGCGCTTGAAGTCGGCGGCGGCCAGGTTGCGGTTGGTGGCGGCAGCGTTAACCTGCGCGCGGCCCGCTTCGGCGGCCAGCCGGTAATCCTGCGGATCGAGCTGCGCCAGCACCTGCCCGGCCCTGACCTGCTGGCCGACTTCGGCCTGCCGCTTGACGAGCTTGCCGCCAACCCGAAAGCCCAGCCGCGACTCGACCTGCGCCCGCACTTCGCCGGCATATTCATGGCTAGGCGAATAGGCGCTGGTGCCGACGGTGATGACCTTCACGGCGCGAACCGGTTCCTCGGGCGGAGCGGGCCGGGAGCAGGCGACCAGCAGCAGGGCGGCGCCTGCCAAGGAGACAACGGTTTTGTTCATGATGGGCGGGTGGACTGATGGGAAAAGGTTCCGGGCGAATCCGGGCGGTCATGGTCTGAATCGGCATCAATCAGCGGTTACTGACCGAGCGGTTAGTAATCTATGAGAAATGCAAAAGCTTGTCAAGCGACAATCCGGCGCATGAATCCAGGCCCCACTTCGTCTTCTGCGCACCCCGCCAGCCTGCAAGGCGTCAGCCACTATGAGAATTTCCCGGTGGCCACGGTGCTATGCCCGCCGCATCTGCGGCCGGCGATTGCAGCGATTTACTGGTTCGCCCGCACTGCCGACGACATCGCCGACGAAGGCATTGCTGCACCGCAAACCCGGCTGGACGACCTGGCCGCCTACCGCGCTGATCTGATGGCGACCGCCGCCGGCCGGGCGCCATCAACGCGCTGGGCCGGCGTGTTCGGGCAGTTGGGGCCGATGATCCGGCAATTCGACCTCCCGGTGGACTTGCTCGCTGATCTGCTCAGCGCGTTCGAGCAGGATGTCGTCAAGCAGCGTTATGCCAGCCAGGCCGAACTGTTAGATTACTGCCGCCGCTCGGCCAACCCGGTCGGCCGGCTGCTGCTGCACCTGTACGGCGTGAAGGATGCGGCGTCGCTGAGCGAGAGCGACTGCATCTGCACCGCGCTGCAGCTGATCAATTTCTGGCAGGACTTGGGGCTGGACATCGCGCGCGGGCGCATCTACCTGCCGGCCGATTCCTGGGCTGCGCATGGCGTCGATGAGGCGCAGCTGCTCAGGCTGGAAAGTAATCCGAGCACTATAAATTTAATAGCTACTCACGCCCGCCAGGCAGGCGCCATGATGCGAAAAGGCTCACAACTGGTGAAAAAGGTTCCCGGGCGCGGCGGCTGGGAGTTGCGCCTGGTGGTCCAGGGCGGCCTGCGGATTCTGGACAAGATCGAGGCGCTGGGCTTTGACACCTTGCGGCGGCGGCCCAAGCTGGGTCCCTGGGATGTCGCGGTCATGGGCTGGCGAGCGCTCTGGATGTGAATGTGGCCCCCACGCTTGCCACTTCGTGTGCTGCGCTGCCCCCCCCGAGGGGGCGCTGCGCCTGCGGCCCGGCAAAGCCGGTTCCGCGGCCCTGGCTGGTGGGGACGGGAAGCCCCCAGCTTTTTAACCTTGTATCCCCGACTGCAGCAAATCGGCCATTTCCGCCTGCGACAATCCCCGGCATGACGCCTGAGAACTATGTCCAAGAAAAAGCCGCCGCTTCCGGCAGCAGTTTTTACTACGCCTTCCTGTTTCTGCCGACGGAAAAGCGCGCCGCCATCACGGCGTTTTACGCTTTTTGCCGCGAAATCGACGATGTCGTCGATGAAGTCACCGACCCCGGCGTGGCGCACACCAAGCTGGGCTGGTGGCAGGGCGAGGTCGCCAAGTCGTTTGCCGGCAACCCGACGCATCCGGTGATGAAAGCCTTGATGCCGATGACCACCGCCTACGGCATCGAGGCGCGGCATCTGCAGGCGGTGATTGAAGGCTGCCAGATGGACCTGTCGCAAAACCGCTACCTCGATTTTCCTGCGCTGCAGCGCTACTGCCACCTGGTCGCCGGCATCGTTGGCGAAGTGGCGGCACGCATCTTTGGCCAGACCGACGGAGCCACCACGGCCTACGCGCACAAGCTGGGCCTGGCGTTCCAGCTCACCAACATCATCCGCGACGTCGGCGAGGACGCGATGCGCGGACGCATCTACCTGCCGGTCAATGAGTTGCAGCAGTTCGATGTGAAGGCGCACGAAATCTTGAAGCGCGAGTATTCGGACCGTTTCAGCGCGCTGATGAAGTTCCAGACCGAACGCGCCTTGGGCTTGTACGACGAGGCGCTGGCGCTGTTGCCCGATGCCGACCGCCGCACGCAAAAGCCCGGCCTGATGATGGCCAGCATCTACCGCACGCTGCTGCGCGAGATTGCCGCCGACAACTACCAGGTGCTGCACCAGCGCGTCAGCCTGACGCCGCTGCGCAAGTTCTGGCTCGCCTGGAAAACGCAGGCTTTCGGCAAAGTGGTCTAAAAAGCATGCCGTTCGGAGCATGAAAGTCGCCATCGTTGGCGCGGGCTGGGCCGGATGCGCCGCAGCCGTCGAGGCCACGCGGCTGGACCACCAGGTCACGATTTTCGAGGCGTCGCGTACCGCCGGCGGTCGCGCCCGGCGCGTCATGGCGACGCTGAACGGTCTGCCTGTCGCCCTGGACAACGGCCAGCACATCCTGATCGGCGCCTACGCCGAGACGCTGCGGCTGATAAAGGAGGTCGGCGTCGATGAATCCACATCGTTCCTGCGCCTGCCGCTGACGATGCAGTTCCCCGACGGCAGCGGATTGACCCTGCCCGACTGGCCGGCACCGCTGGACGCCGTGGCCGGCATCCTGAACGCAAGCGGCTGGCCTTTGGCCGACAAGCTGTCGCTGCTCAAGGTGGCACTTGGCTGGCGGCTGGGCGGCTTCACCTGTTCGCCCGGCCAGTCGGTCAGCGATTTGTGCAGCGGCCTGGCGCCCGGCCCGATGGCCGCGCTGATCGAGCCGCTGTGCGTGTCGGCGCTCAACACGCCGCCCGGGCGCGCCAGCGGGCAGGTGTTCCTGCGGGTGATGCGCGATGCGCTGTTTGCGCAAAGCGGCGGCTCGAACCTGTTGCTGCCGCGCAAGGACCTGAGCGCCCTGCTGCCCGATGCGGCGCTGGCCTGGCTGAATGCACACGGCGGGGCGCAACGCCTGGGCGTACGGGTCCAGGCGGTGTCGCCGGCCGGTCCGGGCTGGACGGTGGACAGCGAAGCCTTTGACCGCGTCGTGCTCGCCTGCCCCCCAAATGAAGCGGCACGGCTGGTGCAAGGCAGCGGCGTTGCCGCCGAGGCGTGGATGGCGCAGGCGCGCAGCCTGCAGCATGAAGCGCTGACCACGGTCTATGTGTCTTGCGCCAGCGCGCGCCTGGCGCAGCCGATGCTGGCACTGCACGCCAGCGCGGAAGAACCCGCGCAATTCGTCTTTGACCGGGCACAGCTGGGCGGCCCGGCCGGTCTGCTGGCCTTTGTGATTAGCGCCAGCACCGGCGACAGCGCCACGCTGACCGCGCAGGTGCTGGCGCAGGCCACGCGGCAACTCGGGCTGGCGGACTTGCAGCCGGTGCAAACGATTGTTGAAAAACGCGCCACCTTTGCCTGCACGCCAGGCTTGCAGCGCCCGGCGCAGCAAGTCGCAGGCGGCCTGCTGGCCTGCGGCGACTACCTGGCCGGTCCGTATCCGGCGACGCTGGAAGGCGCGGTGCGCTCCGGGCTGGAGGCGGCCCGCAGCTTGCGCTGAGCCACTGGCAGCATCGCCATTTGCTCATTAATTAATAGCTATAAGTGCTTACAGGATAAGCGCATCAGGCACTTTTAGCCATCAACCGGACCTGCTGAAACGCCGGCCGCGCCAGGCAGCCCTGCAGCCAGTCGCGCACCTGCGGGCATTGCGCCATCAGCTCGCTCGCGCCTTCGACCCAGGCGATGACCGACGCCACGCAGATGTCGGCCACGGTGAAGCGGTCGCCCGCCAGCCAGGACCGGCCCTGCAAATGCTGGTCCAGGATGCGCAAGGGGCCGGCCAGGTGCCGGAGCGATTCCTCGACCAGTTGCGGCTTGCGGCGTTCCGGCGGCATGAGCATGGCGTGCATCAGGAAAATCAGCGCGTCCTTTTCGCACTCGGTCACGACCCAGAAAGTCCAGCGCAGGATCTCGGCGCGCTCGGCATTGCTGCGCGCGGCCAGCGACAGGCCGTTGCCGTCCAGAAAGCGCTCGGCCAGGTACACCGCGCAGGCCATCGACTCCCAGACCAGCACGCCGTCGTCGTCCACCACCGGGATGCGCCCGTTCGGGTTGACCTTCAGGAACTCAGGCGTGCGCGTGGCGCCGCCGACGTAGGGCAAGGCAATGTGCTCGTAAGCCAGGCCAAGCTCCTGCGCGACCCACAGGGGACGGGCGGCGCGGGAAGCGGCGGTGCCATAGATTCTCAGGGTCATTTCGACTTTCAGTTGGACTCAAGGGAGAACAAAGCGCACAGCTCAAGCAGCGTCGTCACGGTTTCGTGCGGCACGGCGGGATGCGTCCACGGGTGGTCAGCGCGGTTGACCCAGACTGTCTGCATGCCGCAGTCGAGCGCCGCCAGCACGTCGAGCGCAGCGTCGTCGCCCACATGCAGCACCTCGTGCGCCTGCACCCCGGCGGCGCTTGCCGCCGCATGGAAAATGCGCGGATCGGGCTTGCCGATGCCGAACTGCTGCGCGCTGACGCTGGCCGTGAAATAAGCGCCGATGCCGATGCGGTGGATGTCGGCATTGCCGTTGGACAGCGCCACCAGCGGGAAGCGGCGCGACAAAAATTGCAGAGCCTGCGCCACATCGTCAAACAGCGTGACCTGGTGGCGCGCGGCAAAGAACACCTCGAACGCCGCTTCAGCCAGGCCGGGGTCGCCGCCGCTGCGGCTCAGCGCCAGCCGGATCGACCGGGTGCGCAAGGCGCTCAGGTTGTGTTTCAGTTCGGGATGCAGCCCGTTGACATGCTCGCGAATCTCGTGGCGCGCCGCCGGCTGGGCCAGCAGCGCCGCCGTCTGCGGGGCATGCTGCGCGAGCCAGTCATGCAGCGCCTGTTCGGCTTTTTCAATGGTCGGCCAGATCGGCCAGAGCGTGTCGTCCAGGTCTAGGGTGATGGCTTTGATGGGGGAAAGGTCAAGCATGGCGTAGGCGAGAATACCGCATGTCATTTGCCCCCGAACCCTCCTTTACCCATGGTGCGCCGCCCAAGGCGCTGGCCACCACCGCCATCTTGCTGTGCAACCTGGGCACGCCCGATGCGCCGACCGCGCCGGCGCTGCGCCGCTACCTGGGCGAATTCCTGAGCGATGCGCGGGTCGTTGAAATTCCCAAGGCCGTCTGGTGGCTGATCTTGCACGGCATCATCTTGCGCATCCGGCCCAAAAAATCAGCCGCCAAGTACGCCAGCGTCTGGCTGCCCGAAGGCTCGCCGCTCAAGGTCTGGACCGAAAAACAGGCGCTGATGCTGCGCGGCTACCTGGGCCAGCGCGGCCACCACGTCGAAGTGCGCTATGCCATGCGCTACGGCAACCCGTCGATTGCCTCGCAGTTAGATCAGCTCAAGGCGGACGGCGTGACGCGCATCCTGATTTTGCCGGCCTATCCGCAGTACAGCGGCACCACGACGGCCAGCGTGTTCGACGCGGTCTACACCTGGGCGGCCAAGGTGCGGCGCATTCCCGAATTTCGCTTCATCAACAATTACCACGACGACCCGGGCTACATCGACGCGCTGGCCGACAAGATTCGCCAGCACTGGAAGCTCAATGGCCAGGCCGACAAGCTGGTGATGAGCTTTCATGGCGTGCCCGAACGCACCTTGATGCTGGGCGACACCTACCATTGCGAATGCCACAAGACCGCGCGCCTGCTGGCCGAAAACCTCGGCCTGTCCAAGGACCGCTGGCAGCTGACCTTTCAGTCGCGCTTTGGCAAGGCCAAATGGCTGGAGCCCTACACCGAGCCGACGCTGATCAAGCTGGCGCAGTCGGGTTTGAGAAGCGTGGACCTGGTCTGCCCGGGCTTCACCGGCGACTGCCTGGAAACGCTGGAAGAAATCTCGATGGAAGCGCGCCACGCCTTCCTGGAAGCGGGCGGCAAAACCTTCAGCTACATCGACTGCCTGAACGACAGCCCCCAGTGGCTCGCAGCCCTGAGCGACATCGGCATCCGGCACATGGGTGGCTGGGACACGACGAGCCCGCCCAACCCGAAGGCCTTGTCCGATTCGCGGGAACGGGCGCTGGCGCTGGGCGCCAAACAATAACGACCCGAGCGCATTCGTTTTAGCCAGCAAACTGCTTTTAGGCATCAAACCAGCCTCTCACGCAGAACTGGCTTGCGTGAGAAGCTATAAATTCAATAGCAAAAAAATGCTCAAGGGCAGGTGCCGATCACATAGTAATTGGCGCCTGTCAGCTTCAGCGTTCGGGTGGTGTAGATGTTCCACAAACCCATGTTCTGGGCGGACCCGTTGGCATAGGTAGTGCCCCAAAGCGCATAGGCGCGCCCGGCCATGGTGTGCGCATAGTTCGACGCGGTATAGCAGGTTGCCGCAGGCGGCGGCGTTCCCGTGGTGGTGCCAGCGGCAGCGGTGGACGCCACACTTTCCAGGTTGTTGCCGTCCACGGCCTTGACGGTCCAGCTGTAGGTCGTGGCGGCGGCCAGGCCGGTGTCGCTGTAGCTGGTGCTTGTGACCGGCAGGGCATTGGCTTTGTTCGCGTTGCGGTAGATGTTGTAGCTGACGGCGCCGCCTACCCCATTCCAGCTGACGGTCATGGAGCTGGCGGTGGCATTCGAGGCGGACACGCCGGTCGGCGCGGGCAGCGCGGCCGGGGGCGGCGTGCTTGAGCCTGCCGAAACCTGGTCCACCATGGCCTTGATGGCGACCATCTGCGGGCCGGACTTCCTGGCGTAGCTGGCGCTGTCGTAACCCCACCAGTCCCAGCAGCTGTTGGTGGCCTGGGTGCTGGTCTGCGGATAGATCATGACCAGGTGGTTGCTGTCGGCCCAGCGGTTGTAGCCGGTGCTCCGCACATACTGCTGCTGCACCAGCGTGACGTTTTGCTGGCAGCCGTGCAGCACCACATGCACGCGGCATTGCGCGCCCGCCGTGCAGGCCTCGGGAATATAGGCCCAGCCGGTGGGCGCCATGCCATGTCCGGTGATGAACTGGCTCTGGTTGAATTCGACGAAATTGCCAGAGGCCAGCGTGCCGCTGTTGCGCGGATTGAGCGTGCCGTAGAGATGCGCCAGCATCGCGCCGGCCAGGTCGAAATTGCAGTCGTTGATGTAAGGGCTGGCCTTGGTCGAACAGGCGCTGCCATAGTCGTCGGTGATCATGGCGTGCTCGGCGGCGATGTCCTTTTTATAAGCCACGTTGGCGGCCGGCACAAAGCTGTTGTAGTAGGTCTTCAGCGCATCCATCACGCCCGGCTTCACCGTGCTGTCAATGGAGCCCGAGAACAGGTACACCTTCGAGCTTTGGAGGTTCACCACCGGGTCGATGATTCCCTGGCTGGCCCAGCTGTTGGTGGTGCTGACCAAGCTGCTGGTCGGTATGCCGGCCGGGCTGGCCATGCAACGCCCGGTGGCGTTCACGATCGAGCCTTCGGCGCAGTAAAAAGGCCCGCCGGCGACGATGCCGGCGCCTTTCTTGAAGGTGGCCGAATAAGCCACATGCAGCTGCGCCGCCATGAAGCCGCCCGACGAAAGCCCGGACACGGTGGTTTGCGTGGTGTCGATGTTCAACGGGGGAAGGTTGACGGCCGCCGATGCCGCACCGCCTAGAAGCGCCACCACGGCGGCAAAAGTGGAAAGAAGCCTGGGTTTCATGTTTTTGTCTCCTGTCGTCCGTCATTTTTAAAATGCAAACTTGTGCATCCCCTGTGTTTCCAGAGGTATGGCCACCCTGAAGGCTGCATTGCATCGCCAGGCGCAGGGCAAGGCTGAGCATAGGTGTTTCATGCACCCCCTGCCAAGGGGGTTTTCCTGCGATTTGACAGACCCCGTAGTACAACGTAATTACGTGCAACCCAGGGTTACAACCCTTGCGCAAGCGTGTTTTTTACTTGGTCAAAGCCGCCGGGTCAGACCGGTCGTGAGCGGTTGACGCCGTAACGCACCAGACGCGGCAGTTCCAGCACGGCCACCACCGCAACGATCAGGATCAGCGAGACCGGGCGCTGGATGAACACCATCGCGCGGCCCTCGCCAATCGACAATCACGATGCCGGCGTACAGCTAGGGTTTGAGAATCTTCAGCAGCTTGACCCGCAGGCCGACCAGCGGCAAATTGAGCACCAGCATGTAGAGCGCAGCAATCAAGTCCCAGACCAGCGACGACGAAGTGGTGAACAGCTGCGGGCCGGGCTGGATGCCGTGGTTCTGGAAGGTGCCGAGCAATATCGCCGTGGTGTTCGACGTTGGAATGTTGCCACCCGGCAGGCGCGCGCCAGAGGCCAGCGCCTGCAACAGCGGCCCCGGCATTCCCAACGAGCTGGCCGCGCGGCTGTACCAGCCCTTTTCGGGCGGCGACGTTGCGCACAGCTCCGGCCTGGGCCTGGCCATTGGTCTGGAGATCGTGCAGGCGCTTGGCAGCAGCATTGTTCTGGAAAATCCGCATGCAAATAACAGGGTGATAGGCCTGCAAGCCACGGTGCGCCTGCCGCTGGTCCAAAATATCCTATGAAAGGACTTTGAATGGAAAAATTGCGTATCGACAAATGGCTCTGGGCCGCCCGCTTTTACAAGACGCGCTCGCTCGCCGTCGAGGAAATCGACAAGGGGCGGGTCCGCATCAATGACCTGGAAGCCAAGCCTTCGCGCGAGGTCAAGGCAGGAGACACGGTAAAGCTCAGGCAAGGCACGGTCATCCGCACGGTGGTGGTGCATGGCATCAGCAGCCAGCGCGGACCGGCCCCGGTGGCCCAGCAGCTTTACGAGGAAACCGAAGAAAGTCTGCGCCTCAAGGCCCATGCCGCCGAACAGCGGCACCTGACCAGCGACCCGGCCAGCAGCCTGGAACACGGCCGACCCACCAAGCGCGACCGCCGCAGCCTGGACAAGGCGCATGGCAAGGACTGGGACAACCGCTGGAGCGCCTCGACCGACCGCTAGCCGGAACGCTATGTTTTTAGTAGCTGCTTGCGCTTATGGTTACTGCGCAAGAGGCCTTTTTCATCAAGAATCACAGCGCTGGCAAGTCGCTCAGGGCCTTCAGGTTGGCCTTGCTGCGCGTTGGCAGTGCCGGTGGTGTTAGAGACGGTTTTGCCGGCCAGGCCGGCATCAGCCACAAGCAACCCTGCAATTTTTCAGCCCGCTTTTATCGGCCTCGGCAGCCCGGCGGCGCCGGGCGCGGGAGCGCCGGCCTGGCCTGGCCTCGGCAGCCCGGCGGCGCCGGGCGCGGGAGCGCCGGCCTGGCCTGGCCTGGCTTATAGTGCCCATTCATTTCTTATCCACTGACCCCCTTTTCAAACAAGCCCCAATCCCATGAAAACCAAAGCTGCCGTTGCCTGGAAATCAGGCGAACCCTTGACCATCGAAACCGTTGACCTCGAAGGCCCGAAGTTCGGCGAGGTGCTGGTCGAGATCAAGGCTACCGGCATCTGCCACACCGACTACTACACGCTGTCGGGCGCCGACCCCGAAGGCATCTTCCCGGCCATCCTGGGCCATGAAGGCGCGGGCATCGTGGTCGATGTCGGCCCGGGCGTGACCTCGCTGCAAAAAGGCGACCACGTCATTCCACTCTACACACCCGAATGCCGGCAGTGCAAGTTCTGCCTGTCGCGCAAGACCAACCTGTGCCAGCTGATCCGCGGCACGCAGGGCAAGGGCCTGATGCCCGACGCCACCAGCCGCTTCAGCCTGGACGGCAAGCCGATCTTTCACTACATGGGTACCTCGACCTTCAGCAACTACACCGTCGCGCCCGAAATCTCGCTGGCCAAGATCCGCAAGGACGCGCCGTTTGACAAGGTCTGCTACATCGGCTGCGGCGTGACCACCGGCATTGGCGCGGTGCTGTTCACCGCCAAGGTCGAGGCCGGCGCGAATGTCGTCGTGTTTGGCCTCGGCGGCATCGGCCTGAACGTGATCCAGGGCGCCAGAATGGTCGGCGCCGACAAGATCATCGGCGTGGACATCAACCCGGCGCGCCAGGCCATGGCGCGCAAGTTCGGCATGACGCATTTCATCAACCCGAAGGAGGTCGAGAACGTGGTCGATGCGATTGTTCAGCTTACCGACGGCGGCGCCGACTACAGCTTTGAATGCATCGGCAACACGACTGTGATGCGCCAGGCGCTCGAATGCACGCACAAGGGCTGGGGGCGCTCCATCATCATCGGCGTGGCAGAGGCCGGCGCGGAAATTTCGACGCGTCCGTTCCAGCTGGTCACCGGCCGCAAATGGGAAGGCTCGGCCTTCGGCGGCGCGCGCGGCCGCACCGACGTGCCCAAAATCGTCGACTGGTACATGGAAGGCAAGATCAACATCGACGACCTGATCACGCACACCATGCCGCTCGAAGACATCAACAAGGGCTTTGACCTGATGAAAAGCGGCGAATCGATTCGCGGTGTCGTGCTTTACTAACCAAATTGGCCTTCTGCGCATGCCGGACTTGCGCAGGCAGCTATCAAATCAGTAGTGTTTAAATGAATCCCAATCCCTTGACGCTGCTGAGCGAACACGCCTGCTTCGGCGGCACGCAGCGCTTTTACCAGCACGAGTCCCTTGAGATCAGCCTGCCGATGAAGTTCTCGGTGTTTTTGCCGCCGCAGGCCCGCGTTGACGCGGCGGGCGGCAAGGTGCCCGCCCTGCTCTACCTCGCGGGCCTGACCTGCAACGAAGAAACCTTCATGGCCAAGGCCGGCGCCCAGCGCCTGGCCGCCGAACTGGGACTGGCGCTGATCGCGCCCGACACCAGCCCGCGCGATGCGAAAGCGCCGGGCGAAGCCGACAGCTGGGATTTCGGCGTGGGCGCCGGCTTTTACCTCGACGCCACGCAGGCGCCGTGGGCGCAGCACTGGCGCATGGAGAGCTACATTACCGCCGAACTGCTGCCGTTACTGACGGACACTTTGCCGCTCGACGCGGGCCGCATCGGCATCTTTGGCCATTCGATGGGCGGCCACGGCGCCTTGACGCTGGCGCTGCGCCATCCAGGACTGTTCAAGTCCGTCTCGGCCTTTGCGCCCATCTGCGCGCCCAGCCAGTGCCCGTGGGGTCGCAAAGCCTTCACCGGCTACCTGGGAAGCGACGAATCCGCCTGGACGGACCATGACGCCAGCGCCCTGATGCAGCACAGCAAAAGCGCGCCCTACCCCGACGGCATACTGATCGACCAGGGCCTGGCCGACAAATTCCTGGCCGGGCAGCTGCATCCCGAGCCGTTTGAAGCCGCCTGCGCCTCGGCCAGCCAGCCCCTGACACTGCGCCGGCACCCGGGCTACGACCACAGCTACTACTTCATCGCCACCTTCATGGCCGACCACTTGGCGCACCATGCCGGCCAGCTGCAGCCTTAAGGCGGCCCTAAGCCGTTGGCCCGACAATATTGCGCTATGCCGCTGCACCTGCCTGACCTTGCCAAACCACCCGCCCCGTCCGCGCCGCGTTCTCTTGCCCTGAATGCAACAGCGCCGGTAGCCGGAATGCGCCCCCTCTGGGTCGTCGTGCTCGCCAGCTTCTGGATCGCCACGGTCTGCAATGTGGCGCTGTGGCGCGCGCTGGCCCGCCTGCCCGACCTGAGCAGCAGCCAGGCCGTCACCGTCAGCCTGGCTCTGGCGCTGGTCATCGGGCTGGCCACGGCGGGCCTCTTGAGCCTGCTGGCTTGGCGCTGGACGCTCAAGCCGGTCATCATGCTTTTTTGCGTGTCGGCGGCGTTTGGCGCCTATTTCATGATGGCTTATGGCGTTGTCATCGACAAAAGCATGATCGTCAACGCCCTGCAGACCGATGCACGCGAAACGCGCGACCTGCTGAACTGGCGCCTGCTGGCCACCGTGCTGGTGCTGGCGGTGCTGCCCTGCGTGCTGCTGTGGCGCCAGCATATCCGGCTGCAAAACCCGACGCGCCAGGCTATCTCCAACCTGGCCGCATTGCTGGCGAGTTGCGCGCTGTTGGTCGTGGTGCTGGTGCTTTTCTTTCAAAGCATCGCCTCGGTGATGCGCAACTATCCCCAGGTGCGCTACCTGATCAACCCACTCAATTCCTTTTATGCGCTGGGTTCGGTGGCGGCCCGGCCGTTTCAGCGCGACGATTCGGCCATCCTGCCGCTGGGTGAAGACGCAACGCTGGGCGCCAGCTATGCTGGCCAGGCCAAGCCGCCGCTGCTGCTGCTGGTGCTGGGCGAAACCGGCCGCAGCGTCAATTTTGCGGTCAACGGCTACGGCCGCCCGACCACGCCCGAACTGGCTAAAGAAAACATCGCCAGCCAGCGCAACGCCTGGTCGTGCGGCACCAGCACGGCAACCTCGGTGCCGTGCATGTTTTCTCACTTCGGGCGGGCAAACTACGATTCGCGCCCGGCCAATTACGAAGGCCTGATGGACGTGCTGCAGCACGCCGGCCTGGCCGTGCTCTGGCTCGACAACCAGTCGGGCTGCAAGGGCGTTTGCGACCGCGTTCCCCATGTCGATACCAGCGCGCTGAAAGTGCCCGGCCTGTGCGACGGCGGTGAATGCTTCGACGAAGTCATGCTGCTAGGACTGGATGCGCGCATTGCCGCTTTGCCCGCCGAACGCCGGGCCAAAGGCGTGGTGGTGGTGATGCACCAGATGGGCAGCCACGGGCCGGCGTATTTCAAGCGGTCGCCGGCAGCGTTCAAGAAGTTTCTGCCCGAATGCACCGACAACGCCCTGCAAAGCTGCACGCAGCAAGGGCTGGTCAATGCCTACGACAACAGCATCGTCTACACCGACCATGTCTTGGGTTCTGCCATCCAGTGGCTCAAGGCGCAGGAGCCGCTCGCCTCGCCCGCCCTGCTCTACCTGGCCGACCACGGCGAGTCACTGGGCGAAAACAACCTCTACCTGCACGGCATGCCCTACAGCGTGGCGCCCGACGTGCAAAAACATGTGCCCTGGATCACCTGGCTGTCGCCCGGATTCGAGCAGCGCAGCCAGATCACCACCGCCTGCCTGAAGCAGCAGCTTGATGCGCCCATCAGTCACGACAACTATTTTCATTCGGTGCTGGGCCTGATGAACGTTCAGACCCGCGTTTACCAGCCGGGTCTGGACATCTACGCCCACTGCAAGCCCGGCACGGCCGCGAGTCGCCCAGCCTCGCCGTAGCCAGCGACTGGGCTCAGCACCCCGCCAGGGCGCAATAGGCCTTGCGGGTTTCTGGCGCCACGGCGTTCACGACTTGCTCATACGATGTTTTCTGCCGCCCCAGCATGCGGGCAGAAGCGACGGTTTTTGACTTGCAGAACCAGTGGCAGGTGTGCTGCAGCAAAAACAGTTCGGCCGATACGGTGAACGCCTTGGCCTTGGGGCTGCGGTTGGCGCCGTTTTTTGCCGCCTGGGTAATGCCCTGCGCGTGAATCGCCAGCGCCTTGCGCAGGTCAAAAGTGGCGCCGGGAAACAGCTTGTCGGCGTAAGGAATGGCCAGTGGCAGCTTGCTGACCCGGGCCTCGGCTTCATCCACTTTTGAAAACTCGGCGCTCAAGCGATTGAGCTGGTCGCACAGCGAAGCCTCGGTGCTGCCGAGCAGGTTGAAAATCTGTTCGCGGCGCTGGTCATCGGATTCGCCCAGCGCGCGCATGTAGCCCTCGGTCAGCGTTTCCATCAGCTTTTCGATCTGGTATTTTCCGAGGTGGCTGCCCAGCAGGGCAATGCGCCTGCTTTGGTATTTCGACTTGAGCATATGACCGCCAACGGCGAACAGCATCGCCAGCATAAAAAGATCCATGGAGTCGGTTTTCAGGAGATTGAGGAAAATTGAGGAGGACTACAGTGTAGTCAGCCCCATCGGTGCGCCAGGCCGCCGATTCCAGGCGCCCTCCCGGCAACGGCGGTCAAGGCAGGACGCCGCCTGCCTTTCAGCCGTTGAACCACGCCGTGCGGCGCGATTCGACGCCCAGGTACAGCGCCCGGCCCGCCAGCAGCGACAGGCCAAAAGCCGCGAACAGGCCGATGCCATTGGCCAGCAGCTGCGTCGGCCAGAAATGGGCGACCAGCGCATTGACCAGCAGGCACACCGGAAAATGGATCAGGAAAATCGAATACGACATTTTCCCCAGCCCAGTCAGTTGCCGCTGCGGCCAGCGCTGCGCACCGTGCGCTGAAGCGCAGTGCTGCAAGAGCATCAGCCCGAACGCCACGGCAACCGCCACCAGCAGCCGTCCCCTGAAATCAAGCAGCAGGGCCGAACCCGCCAGCGCCCCCATTAACAGCAGCCATGAAGCTCGCCGCTCTGAAGCGCAAGCCCAAAAGGCCAGCATTCCCAGGCCGTAAGCGCCGAAGAAATACACGCCGGCCATGTCCCAGCGGCTGTCGTTGTTGAACAGGAACAACGACGCTGCGCAGACCATCACCGTCAACACCAGGCCCGGTGCAACCGGCCAGGCGCGCAAGCCCGGCCAGCGCCGTTCCAGCCGCCGCGACAGGCTGAACATCAGCACCGACATCGCAAACAGCTGGAAATCAATCGCCACATACCAGACGCCGGCGGACAGCCCTTCAAATTCCAGCATGTCCTGCAGCAGCAGCCCATGCGCCAGCAACTGGAACAGCGTGGGTTCAGACGGAACGGAAGGATGAACAAACCACGGGCGCACCAGCGCGGCCACCGCCACACTTGCCGCCACCGCCACCAGATAAGGCAGCAGCAGCCGCCGGTAGCGGCGCGCCATCAGCCTGCCCGGCGACGCATAAGTCGCCTGGCCTTGCGGCGCCAGAGACTTGGCCGCCAGAAAGCCGCCAATCACCAGAAACACCTGCACCGCCATGCGGCCGTAGTCATACAGCCAGTCGGTCAGGTCAGGCGCAAAGGGATAGAGCACATCCGACATCGGCCCGTAAAAAGCCAGGTGATGCCAGATGATGAGCACACAAGCCAACCCCTTGAGCGCGTCAATGCCAGGCTGACGCAGGTGAACGGGCCGCCCCATCAGGCCAGCAGACGCTGGCGCGCTGTTTCAGCTTCGCACGGGCGCCGGGCGATGAAACCGGCGTTCACGCGGGCTTGACGGTCAGCGCCTGCCGCCGCAGCTCGAACTCCCGACGCAACTCGCGACGGATTTTGGCGTCGGCGTAGCGTCGGATCTGATCAGGCGTTTCGGGTTCGAGCGGCGCAATGGCTTTGGGCTTGCCGTCTTCGCCCACGGCGACCATGGTGAAAAAGCAGCTATTGGCATGCCGCACGCTTTGACCACGGATGTTTTCGGTGATCACCTTGACGCCCACTTCCATCGACGTGTTGCCGGTGTAGTTGACCGACGCCAGCAGCGTGACCAGCTCGCCCACATGAATCGGCTGGCGGAACATGACCTGATCGACCGACAGGGTCACGACGTACTCGCCCGCGTAGCGGCTGGCGCAGGCATAAGCCACCTGATCCAGCAATTTGAGGATGGTGCCGCCATGGACATTGCCAGAAAAATTGGCCATGTCCGGCGTCATCAGCACGGTCATGCTGAGTTGGTGATTGGGCAAGGGCATGGTGGGACTGAAAAATGGAAAGCGCGATGTTACCGCTGATCACGGGGCTGGCTGGGACTGCCGCTGGCTTGGACTGGGGATGGCGCTTTCCGATGCACGGAGACGCTTGTCGCATAGAGGCTGATCGCACGGCATGCTGATGTTCAAAATTTAAATGAAAAGCAATGCCGTATTGGAGACAGGATTTTGTGAGATGCGACAGTTAACGCCCTGTTGGGCTAGTGGCATATATTCGGCTAAACATCAGTTTTTTGATGCTATTTCATAAACCCACAACTCATTTTGGCCCATCGAGAAGAACTTTTTTTGCTGCTTCCAGAGCGAACTCACGCCCTTCCTTAGAGCCAATAATCGCTTTTGCGGTGCTCAAAAGCCGACTTCCAGCCATGCGAAACCAAGTGCCTTTGTTTACTGACCTTGCCCCTGAAAAACGTATCCCTTGCTGAGTGGTTCAATTCAGACAAGGAAAACGGAAATGGCAAAAATAT
>NZ_JAFCTH010000029.1:0-28285 GCF_049895905.1 Polaromonas sp. DSP2-3-2b2
ACGGCGCGCCGGTTCAGACGCGGGTCACCCAAATCAATCGTCTCGAATTCTTGTTCCGCCCAGCCCATCCATCCGCCCCTTTTGTCATTGAGCTGCCTATGTTACGGACTTGTGTGTAATGGGATGGGCATAACCCAGTCCAAGAATTCCGCCGCACCCCCCCTGTATTCGTATTCAATTGCTGTTGACAATGGCCACTGACGCCACTGACGCCACTGACGCCACTGAGACGGACGCTCGCCTGTTGCGTCCTCGCCTGAGCGGTCTAGCCCGCACGCCGATGAAACACTTAATCAGCCTGCTGGCGGTGGTCTGGTGCTGCTGAGCCCCTTGGGCAACATCTTGCCTGCATTGACCATCAGCTTGCTGGCGCTCGACTTTCTTGAACGCGATGGCAGTTGGCTCTTGGACGGTATTGGGGTGGTCATGGCGCTGACATCGTCGGTCTCTGGCGTGATCTTTGCCATGAGCAAAACTAGCTCGTGTTTCTTTGCCCAGGCGTTGTCATGAGCAAACTTCGCGCAGCCGGTTTTATTGGCAGCCGGTGGCGTGGCGAACCTTCAGCAGCGGTTGTCTATTGGCGGGACATGCTTGCCGTCGGCAGCCTTATCAACCTTTTTACCGGCTTTGCTGCGCTGATGTTTGCAGCCCAATGCACAGACATTGTTATTGCAGCGGCGGTACATTTCGCACTCCTGCCTTACAACGTATTTCTTGTCGTTGCATTGTGGCGAACGCAACAATGCACCCGGATCATGGCCTGGACTTCTTTGGTGTGGCTGGGGGTAGTCACCGTGCTGTGAGGGTGAACCGGGTGGAGCCAAGGCAACTTGGCCGACCATCTGGTTTATCTTGATGGCCTGCCAATCGCAGGCAGAGCAGTTGATGGACGAGCCGCTGGTCTTAGAAACCAGCTTCCAGCTTGCCTCGGTAGCCTAGCACCAGCAGGCTCAGGTGGTGCATTTCAAGCACCGTGAAGACTGGCACGTCGGCGTTGTCCATAAAATATGCGCAGTCCTTGTGGTGGTAGTTATGCGAAACCTGGCGGCTGCGTAATATCAGAGATTAATTTCAGCTCATAAATTCCTCGCGCGGAATTCATCGTCAATGTAATCTACGTTTCCCTTGCAAAGTAAACGGCAATTGCTGTTAATGTCTTTTCGATTTCGATGATTAACGAATTTGAAAATGAATGTCGTGTTCAGAAAAAATGGTTGTCGTTGTCGTTGTCGTTGTCGTTGGATTTGCGAAGTCGCTTATCGCGGGGACGGGCGCGAGGATGGAGTGCTCCTTTTGGAAAATACCATTCCTTTTGTCGTCACCTTTCCAAGTCGGAAATAGGAATGGGGCCTGATGCCCCGAACTACATGCTTTCAGCACCCCGTTACTTAAACCATCCTGGGAATGGTCCCGACTTTCCAAGGCTTGGCCGTTTGATTGCTGCCTTGTTTTTACTGCCATCGACTGGTCTGCGCAATTCTGGACACCCAGACCACCTAACCGGATTGCACAATCAGTTCGCACACTCGGTGAATGGGGCGCAGTCAGATGCACGGCTTGCTCACGGCCGTTTTGTCATCGGTGATGAACAACATGCCTTCCGTGCTGTTCAGCCCTTTGTCAATCGATGTTTCTTCCGCCCAAGTCGCGTTCGCGAAGCGATGATTTATGCCAACATTATTGCCAGTGACCTGGGGTCCGGTGATCATGCCCATCGCAAGCCTTGGCGACACTGCTCTGGCTGCGTTTGCCGGCAACCGTCATCGAATATCTCAAGACCCCGCCCAGCCGCGCCGACGCTGCAACAATTGCTGGAAAGCATGGACGTGCCTGCTCAAGGCGGTCGCTGCGCAAGATGTGATTCAGGTCAAATTGTTGGTCGCAGTCTTCATGTGAGTCATGATTTCACCGATGATGATCCGGAATAAGTCTTAAATCATTAAACTCAGCCCATGACCCGCAATCGCCGTAACCGCCTGATCACTGTGCTTTTCGCGCTGGTCAGCCTGCTGTTCATGCAGTTGGCGGCGGCGAGCTACGTTTGCCCGGGCACGGCATCAAAAGTCGCTGAAGTTGCGGCGATGGCCGAAGCCGACATGCCATGCGCTGAATCCATGACGCTGGCCATGGACGAATCGCAGCCTAACCTGTGTCAGGCACACTGCCAGGCCGGGCAGCAAACAGCCGACAGGTATGAATTGCCTGCCCCGGTGGTCATGGTTACTCTGCCGGCTGATTTCACATTGCCACTTACTGCCCCGGTGTTTTTGGGAGCGCCATTGCAAGCGCCCCACCTGAAGCGCACCACGGCTCCGCCCGTCGCCATCCGGAACTGCTGCTTTCGTCTCTGACCTCCTTGATCGTTTAACGCCTGCCTGGATGCATTTCTGATGCATTGGCAGGTTTTTATTTGTGCTCAGGAGGTTTTATGTCTATTTCGTTTCCGATTTACCAGGCTGCCGTTGCCGCCGTGCTTGTTGCCATGGGGTCCCCGTCCTGGGCAACTGACCCGTTGACCCTGGTGGAGGCGCAGCGCATTGCTGTAGGCCGCTCCCAGCAACTGATTGCCCAGGACGCACGCACCACAGCCGCCCGCGAGCAGGCTGTGGCTGCCGGCCAGTTACCCGACCCCGTGCTCAAGCTTGGCATTGACAACCTGCCGGCCAATGGTCTTGATCGTCTCAGCCTCACGCGTGACTTCATGACCATGCGCAGGATTGGCGTCATGCAGGAGATTCCACCCCTTGAAAAACGTCAGCTCAGAACTCAAAGATTTGCACGCGAAGCCGAGCGGGTGCAGGCGCAGCGGCAAGTGACGCTCGCCAACGTGCAGCGGGACACGGCGTTGGCTTGGCTGGATCGCCATTACGCGCAAGCCCAGCGTGAATTGCTGCAGCAGCAAATCGAGGAAACCTGGCTGCAGGTTCAGGCCGCTGACAGCGCCTTTCGTACCAACCGGGGCAGCCAGGCTGACCTGTTCGCAGCCCGCGCTGCAGTGATCGTGCTACAAGACCGGCTGAGCCAGATTGATCGCGAATCGCGCAGCGCTTCCTTGATGCTGGCCCGGTGGGTGGGCGCGACCAATGCGGAGCGACCGCTTGCAGGAACACCACCATGGCAAAGCAAACCGTTGCACGTTGACGTGCTGAACGAACACCTCAATCGGCATCCCGAACTGTTGGTCATCAGCGCCGAAATTGAGGCGGCCGAAACCGAGGCCCGTCTTGCCCAGGCTGACAAGAAGGCCGACATCAGCGTGGAGGCGAGTTACGCCCAGCGCGGCCCAGCCTTCTCCAACATGCTTTCCATCGGGGTATCCATCCCCTTGCAGTGGAACCCCAAAAACCGCCAGAACCGAGAGTTGAGCGCCAAGCTGGCCATGGTCGATGAGGCCAGGGCCAGGTACGAGGACATGCTGCGCAAAAATGAAACCGAGGTACGCAGCCTGCTCAACGAGTGGCAGACGGGCAAGGAGCGGCTGGTCCGGTACCGGGATGAACTCATTCCCACTGCCCGACAGCGCTCCGAAGCGACGCTCACGGCTTACCGCATCGGAAAAAGCGACTTGGCTGCCGCGCTGCTGGCTCGCCGCGATGAATTTGATGTTCGCATAAAGGCCCTGATCCTTGAGATGGAAACGGCGCGCTCCTGGGCACAACTCAATTTCCTGATTCCCGATCACGATATGGCAACCATCGCTACGGAGTTGCCATGAACAGGAAATTTCTCATTGCCGCGCTGCTTGCTGCAGGCGTGCTTGGTGCTGCCGGTTACGGCCTGTATAGCCTGGGGTTGAAAAACGGCAGCCGCATGGTGGCAGTCTTCACGGCCGGTGACGCACCGCCAAGCCCAACCACAGCGCCAACGCCCGGCCCTCAGAGCGTCGCCGAAGGTGAAGAGGCAACCCGCCGACATATCGCCGTAGGTCTCAAAGCGGGGGACATCGATCCGATGACCGGCGGCAAAATTCTTTACTACCACGACCCGATGGTGCCCAGCAGCAAGTTCGACAAGCCGGCCAAGTCGCCTTTCATGGACATGATGCTCGTGCCGGTCTATGCAGAAAGTGGCACCGACCAGGGCAAGGTCACCGTCAGTCCGCGCATTCAACAAAATCTGGGCGTGCGTACCGCGATGGTGACCGAGGGCACGCTGTCGCCGCAGGTTTCCGCTGTGGGCAGCATTGCGTTCAATGAACGCGACCAGGCCACCGTCCAGGCCCGGGCCACCGGTTATGTCGAGCGCCTGCATGTGCGCGCCACGCTGGACCGGGTCACCAAGGGTCAACCGCTGGTTGAGCTCTATGTTCCGGACTGGGTGGCTGCGCAGGAAGAATTTCTGGCCATCCAGCGCATGCAGGGTCATGACCTGGCGTCACTGGTGGACGGCGCCCGCCAGCGCATGCGCCAGGCGGGCATGAGCGACGCGCAGATTCGTCAGGTGGAAGCGACCGGAAAAGCGCAGACCCGCATCACGCTGACGGCGCCGATTGGCGGTGTGGCGGTGGAACTGCTGGCCCGCGAAGGCATGACGGTGATGGCTGGCACGACCCTGTTTCGCATCAATGGCCTGTCCACCGTCTGGGCCCATGCCGAAGTGCCCGAGAGCCAGTCCGCATTGCTGCGGCCAGGGGTGAAGGTGCAGGCGCGCAGCCCGGCAGCGCCTGGCATGACCTTCGACGGCAAGGTGCAAGCTGTCTTGCCCGAGGTGAACCCAGCCACGCGCACGCTCAAGGCCAGGCTTGAACTGACGAACCCCGGAGGGCGCCTGGTGCCGGGCATGTTCGTATCCATGCAGTTCATGGACATGCGCGCCGAAAAGGCCTTGTTGATTCCCACCGAAGCCGTCATCCAGACCGGCAAGCGCACGGTAGTGATGCTGGCCGAGGACAATGGCCGCTTTCGGCCGGTCGATGTCCAGATGGGTATTGAAAGCGGTGGCCAGACCGAAATCAAGCGCGGCCTGCAGGCCGGTCAGCGCGTGGTGGTGTCGTCGCAATTCCTGATCGATTCCGAGGCCAGCCTCAAGGGCGTGGAAGCCCGGTTGAACGAAGTTCCCCAGGCTGCAGCCGCTACGACGGCAACGCGTCACGAAGGCGAGGCCAGGGTCGAAGCCCTCGGCAAAGACGAGATCACCCTGTCGCATGGGCCTATTGCCTCGCTCAAGTGGGGCGCGATGACCATGGATTTCAAGCCGCCACCTTCAACGCAGCTGCCGAGTAATCTAAAAGCCGGTGACGGGGTGAGCTTTGAGTTCTACATGGGCGAGGACGGGCTGCCTCAGCTGACACGGCTCATGCCTCTGGCCTCGGCACCGGGCGCTGCATCCGCAGCGACAGGGAGCAAGAGGTGATCGCCAGTCTGATCCGATGGTCCATCGCGAACCGTTTTTTGGTGCTGCTGGCCAGTTTGATGATCAGCGCCTGGGGCGTGTACTCGGTGCAAAGAACGCCGTTGGATGCCTTGCCCGACCTGTCCGATGTGCAGGTCATCATCCGCACCACCTACCCGGGCCAGGCGCCACGCATTGTCGAGAACCAGGTCACCTACCCCTTGACCACGACCATGCTCTCAGTGCCGGGCGCCAAGACGGTGCGCGGCTACTCCTTTTTCGGCGACTCGTTTGTCTATGTACTGTTTGAGGACGGCACCGACCTGTACTGGGCACGATCGCGGGTGCTGGAATACCTTAACCAGGTGCAATCGCGCCTGCCAGCAGCCGCGAAGGCCACGCTGGGGCCCGACGCGACGGGCGTGGGTTGGATTTACCAATACGCACTGATCGACCGCAGCGGAACGCAGGACGTTTCGCAACTGCGCGCGCTGCAGGACTGGTTTCTGAAGTACGAACTCAAAACCGTGCCCAACGTTGCCGAGGTCGCCTCGATTGGCGGCATGGTCCGCCAGTACCAGATCGTGCTTGATCCGGACAAGCTGGCGGCCTACGTCATCCCGCATACCCGTGTGGTCGAAGCCATCCAGAAGGCCAACCAGGAAGCCGGGGGCTCGGTGCTCGAACTGGGGGAGGCCGAGTACATGGTGCGGGCCTCGGGGTATCTTCAGAGTCTGGACGACTTCCGGGCGGTGCCGTTGATGACCACCCCTGGCGGCGTTTCAGTGCGCCTGGGTGACGTGGCGCGCATCCAGATCGGCCCGGAAATGCGCCGAGGCATTGGCGAACTGGACGGCGAGGGCGAAGCCACTGGCGGGGTGATCATCATGCGTTCGGGCAAGAACGCGCTGGAAACGATTGCGGCGGTCAAGGCCAAGCTCGCCTCCTTGCAATCCAGCCTGCCCAAGGGCGTGGAAATCGTGCCGGTCTACGACCGCTCCGGGCTGATTGAGCGCGCCGTGGACAACCTTACCTACAAGCTGCTGGAGGAGTTTCTTGTCGTGGCGGTGGTGTGCTTTATCTTTTTGTTCCACTTGCGCTCGGCCTTCGTGGCCATCATCTCGCTGCCGCTGGGCATTGTGATCGCCTTCATCGTGATGCGCTACCAAGGCGTGAATGCGAACATCATGTCGCTGGGCGGCATCGCCATTGCCATTGGCGCCATGGTCGATGCGGCGGTGGTCATGATCGAAAACGCCCACAAACACCTGGAGCACTGGGGTCGCGACCATCCAGGAGAGACGCTGCGGGGCGAGGCGCGCTGGCGCGTCATTGGCGACGCGGCAGCCGAAGTGGGGCCGGCGCTGTTCTTTTCGCTGCTCATCATCACCTTGTCGTTTGTCCCGGTGTTCACGCTGGAAGCCCAGGAAGGTCGGATGTTCTCGCCTCTGGCTTTTACCAAGACCTATGCCATGGCGGCAGCGGCCGGGTTGTCGGTCACCCTGATACCGGTGCTGATGGGTTACCTCATCCGGGGCCGGATTCCCGACGAAAAAGCCAATCCCCTAAACCGCTTGCTGATCGCGGTCTACCGCCCCATGCTGGAAATGGTGCTGCGCGCGCCCAAACTCACCCTGCTGGGTTCCTGCATCGTGCTGGTGCTCAGCCTGTGGCCGCTGCAGTACATCGGTGGTGAGTTCATGCCGCGCCTGGACGAGGGCGATCTGCTCTACATGCCGTCGGCGCTGCCAGGGCTGTCGGCTGGAAAAGCGGGCGAGCTACTGCAGCAGACCGACCGGCTGATCAAGACCGTGCCCGAAGTTGCCACGGTTTACGGCAAAGCCGGGCGCGCCGAGACCGCCACCGATCCGGCGCCGATGGAAATGTTTGAAACCACCATCCAGTTCAAGCCCAAAGACCAGTGGCGTGCAGGCATGACCCAGGACAAGCTGGTGGAAGAGCTCGACCGCATCGTCCAGGTGCCCGGCCTGTCCAACATCTGGGTGCCGCCGATTCGCAACCGCATCGACATGCTCGCCACGGGCATCAAGAGCCCGGTGGGCGTGAAGGTGGCTGGCACCGATCTGGCGACCATCGACCGGCTGACGGGTGAGATCGAGCGGACGCTAAAGGTGGTTCCGGGCGTCAGCAGCGCACTGGCCGAACGCCTGAGCGGCGGTCGTTATGTTGATGTGAACATCCGCCGTGACGCCGCCGCACGTTTTGGCCTGAACATTGCTGACGTGCAGTCGGTCATCACTCTGGCGGTGGGGGGCGAGAACATTGGCGAGACGGTCGAGGGCTTGCAGCGCTTCCCCATCAATGTGCGCTACCCCCGGGAAATCCGCGATTCCCTGGAGAAGCTACGGCACCTGCCTTTTGTGACGGAACGCGGTCAGCGCCTGGTGCTGTCGGACGTGGCCGACATCGGCATCACCGATGGCCCGCCCATGCTGCGCAGCGAAAACGCCCGTCTGTCGGGCTGGGTCTATGTGGATATTCGGGACCGCGATCTGCGCTCGGCCGTGCAGGATATGCAGAAGGCTGTGGCCGAAAAAGTGAAGCTGCCGCCCGGGTATTCCATTTCCTGGTCTGGCCAGTTCGAGTTCCTGGAACGTGCGACGGCCAAACTCAAGGTAGTGGTGCCGTTTACGCTGCTCATCATTTTTGTGCTGCTCTACCTGACCTTCAAGCGTTTTGACGAAGCTTTGCTGATCCTGGCCACGCTGCCGTTTGCGCTGGTGGGGGGTATCTGGCTGCTTTACCTGCTGAGCTACAACCTGTCGGTTGCCGGCGCTGTCGGATTCATTGCACTGGCCGGAGTCTCAGCGGAATTCGGCGTGATCATGCTGCTGTACCTGAGGTCTGCCTGGGACGACAGGCTCGCGCAGGGGAAAACCAGCGCTGCTGACCTGCTGGACGCCATCCGTGAAGGCGCGGTGTTGCGCGTGCGGCCCAAAGCCATGACAGTGGCCGTGATCCTGGCGGGCCTGTTTCCCATCATGTGGGGAAGCGGGACGGGCTCCGAGGTCATGCAGCGCATTGCCGCGCCCATGGTGGGCGGCATGATCACGGCGCCGCTGCTGTCGATGTTCGTGATTCCGGCGGTCTACCTGCTGATGCGCAGGCCGCGAGAAACTCAGCGCACATCGGGCAGCTTCTGGAGGCGCCGCCGTGCACTGATTTAAGCATGGCTTGGACTTGATCGGGCGGAGGGGCTCGGCGTTTGATTGCCAAGCTTGTAAGATGATGCCGCGTATATTGACGCGGATCAACTATTTGTTGCCGCATGCGCGTACGATGAAATTTCTGTGATCTCATCCACCATGAAATTTTTTTCCAACACCCGCGCCAAGCGCAACACCGCATTCATGGTGTTGCTGGTGTGGCTGTTTGCGCTGACTTCAGGAGTTGCAAATGCGTGCCTGCTGGAAGCGCGCCAAACGCATTCCCACGTTGCTACAGCCGCATCTTCCGAGGCTGCTGCGCATGCATCCGTGATATTGCCTGGTCACACGGGAGCCGTTGCCGATGGCGTTGGTGAGCAGCACTTCAAGGCGCCGTGCCTGAAGGTTTGCGACGATGGCACGCGCTCTTTCCCGAAGCAGGACTCGACGGTCGCCCAGAACGATGCCGGTCCAGCGCCCCTCGTTCAGGTTCTCTGGGGCAAAGTAGCGCCTAGCATTCCGACGCTTCGTCATATGGATGTCGAGCAGCCAGCCACGCCTGAGCTGCCCATCCGCGTTCGCTTCTCGCGACTGGCCATTTAGCGGCCTTCCGACGTTTGACCCTGAGCCTCGCGCTCTGTGGCCTGCGTTCGTATCTCCATCCAATTTGCTTTTGTGCCCCCGGGCGCGCAAAGCAGACTTGAGTCTTGCACCAGCAGCGTCGATGCCTACCCAAGGCACAGCACCGCACACCGTATTCCATTTCTCTGTTACCTAACCAGGAGTCTGTCATGACCCATTTTCGATTCATTCCCCTTGCCATTGCCCTCACCGCCGCCATCGCATTGACCGCCTGCAACACGGCTCCGACGATGATGCCCATGGGCAGCGCGTCTGCCAGCAGCATGGGCACGCCTGGCCAGATGAGCCAGATGGATTCGCAGATGAAAACGATGCAGGCCATGCACGACAAGATGATGAGCGCCAAGACCCCTGAAGAGCGGAACAAGCTGATGGCCGAACACATGAAATCCATGCAGGACGGCATGGCCATGATGGAAGGCATGTCCGGTGCCGGCAAGGGCGGCATGAAGGGCATGCCGGGCGGTATGGACAGCATGGGCGACATGGGCGCGCACCGGCAGATGATGGAAAAGCGCATAGAGATGATGCAGACCATGATGAAAATGATGATGGACCGCATGCCGGCGGCACCCGCCAAATAAAGAAGTCCATGCCAAGACGCCGCTGCGCACGGGCCAGGCGCTGGCCATTACCGTCGGGCTGTTTTATGCCCTGTGTGCGCTGATCTGGGTCGTGGCGCCTGGTCCATTCCTGGGCTTCATGAACAGCCTGTTCCATGGCATGGACTTCAGCACCATGGTGCAGCCTCGGCCGTTCGCATGGACGGGATTCCCGACGGCGCTCCTCGTACTGAGCACCTGGGCCTTTTTTGCCGGTGTGTTCTTTGCCTGGTTGTCCAGCCGATTGACGCGTTGATCAACTCCCGGTTTGGGAAGGCGCAGCCATCGGGCAAGGCGCTCGGCTGGATGACGCGCGCCGTATTTTGTTTTGCTTACCGCCGGGTTTGACGATCTGGCGGGAAGCGTTGAAGGTTAGAAAAGAAAAGCCCTATGTTGAAGAGAAGACAATTGTTTCAGCTCGCCGGAGTGGCCGCCTGGATGTATTCCGGTGCGGGTTACAGCCAGGAAGTGGCTGCAGTGCCATTTCGCCACTACCCCCTTGATCCCGTCGACGCTGCCAACTTCCGGCAAAAGCTTTTTATGCCGAGTAGCAGCGGCCCATTCGGCGTGCTTGATGTCGCGGGGCCTTTGAAAATCCGCGCCACCGCAGCGAGCTTTCCGATCCTGCCCGGCCCCACATCGCCAATCCCTTCGCCGTTTTTGCTGTACGAGACCGAACACGCGGGCAAGGCCTACCAAAATCCCATCCTGCGCATCGAGAGCGGGTCGCGCTTTGCGGCCAGCCTGGACAACGCGCTGCCGGAGCCGACCATCATCCACTGGCACGGCCTGCACACGCCCGCCGCCATGGACGGTCATCCGGTCAACACCATCGCTCCAGGTGGCCGCTACGAGTACGACTTCACGGTGCGAAATCGCGGCGGCACCTACTGGTACCACACGCATGCGCACGGGTCGACCGCGAAGCAGGCTTACAACGGTCTGGCGAGCTTTTTCCTGGTGGACGACGACGACCAACGCCGCCTGGCCAAGGCACTGGATCTGCGACTGGGCGTGACTGATCTGCCCCTGGTCATCCAGGATAAGCAGTTCGACGCGCAAGGCAAGCTGCGCTACCAGCCCAACGCACAGGAGTCGATGATGGGCTGGCTGGGCGACGTGGTGCTCGCCAACCTGACGCCCAATGCCATGCAGACTGTCACCCCGCGCACCTACCGCCTGCGTCTTCTCAATGGGTCCAACGCACGCATCTACCGGCTTGCCTTCGTCACCGGCAAAAAAAAGCTGAAGTTCACCGTCATCGGCACCGATGGCGGCCTGATCGAGCGGCCCGAATCGGTGGCCGAAGCCTTTCTCGCACCGGGGGAGCGTCTCGATGTCCTGTTGGACGCCGGCCAAGCGCAGATTGGCGCGGACATCTTTCTCAAAAGCCTGGCATTCGATCCCATGGAAAACGAAGGACCCGCCATGCCCAAAATGGCGGGAATGGCAGGAATGAAGCACGGCGCCGGGCATGCAGCGCCTGGCGCGGCTTCGGCGCGACTGCTGTTGGGTGTCGAGTTCAATGTGCTCAAGCTCACGGTCACGGCTGGGGAACGCATCGTTGCCAAGCTGCCAGCCACGCTGTCCAAGGTCAGCGCCATTCCCCTCCAAGGCGCCACGCAGCGCAAGATTGAACTGTCGTTGGAAAACATGCGCTTTCTCATCAATGGGCGCACTTTTGTCATGGACGAGATCGCGTTTGATGTGAAGCGTGGCGCGGTGGAGGTCTGGAGCATCAGCAACCCGACTCTAGGCATGCCTCACCCGATGCACATTCACGGCTTTTCGTTTCAGGTGCTGGAGCGGCTCAACAGCCCGGCCCAGGTGTTGGCTTCGGCGCGTTTTGGCAAGGGGCGCACGGCGGGCGACCTGGGCTGGAAGGACACCGTGCTGGTTTGGCCGGGCGAAACGGTGCGCATTGCCATCGACTTCACCCATGACTTTCCCGGCGATCAGACCTATCTGCTCCATTGCCACAACCTCGAACACGAGGACGCCGGAATGATGATCAATTTTCGCGTGCAAGGCTGAAAGCGGCCTGATGCCCAGGCTTTAGCCCGTTCAGACCAGGAGGTTTTCAAATGAACCACGAGCACGATGCACTGCCAGGCCAGAAAAGCGCGCCATCACAGGCGCCGCCATTTTGGCGCTCCCGGTACGGCCTGGGCTGGGTGGTGTTCGGTACTGTTGCCGCATTCTTTTTGCTGAGCGAGCACCGCGCCCACTTCCTGGGTGCGCTGCCCTACCTGCTGCTTCTGGCCTGCCCGCTGATGCATCTGTTCATGCACCACGGCCATGGCCGTCACCCGAGTCCCGGCGAAAAAGTGGCCGGGCCGGCCAAGCCAGGCCAACCGAACCAGGGGGACCCCTCATGAGTCACGACCAACCGGCCTACGGGCTGTGGCTGCTGGTTGTCATCAACTCGGCCGTTTTCATCATGTTTGCTTACAGTTTTTTCAAGCCGGCAACGGCGCGGGACTGGCGAACCTTTGGGTCTTTTGCCGCTTTTATCGTGGCATTGTTCGTCGAGATGTATGGCTTTCCATTGACCATCTACCTGCTCTCAGGATGGCTGCAGACCAGGTATCCGGGCCTGGACATCTTGTCCCACGATAACGGTCACCTGTGGTCGACTTTACTGGGCGAGAAAGGTGATCCGCACTTTGGTGTCCTGCATCTTGCCAGCTACTTATTTCTCGCCGGGGGCTTCATCTTGCTGTCCAGCGCCTGGAATGTGCTGTACCACGCCCAGCGGCAGCATGCGCTGGCGACGACCGGGCCCTATGCCGTGATTCGCCATCGCCAGTACGTGGGGTTTGTCCTGATCTTGCTGGGCTTTTTGTTGCAGTGGCCGACGCTGCTGACCCCGGTCATGTTCCTCATCCTGCTGGTGATGTACGGGCGCCTGGCGCTGACAGAAGAGGCCGAGATGCGTGCGCAATTTGGCGACGTCTTTGATCGTTATGTGGAGCGTACACCGCGCTTCCTTCCACGATTACTTCATGGATCAGCCACCAATTGACCCCGGCACCACCAAAGTTCATCTCGGGAGGTTCATGGCAAATCACACAAACATCAGACCCCTTGACGGTAATGCCGCTTATGACTTTCACCTTTGCCCGCACCTTTCTTCGTGTGGCCTGTTGGAGCTGACCCGAAGCACGTGTTTTTTTACCTCGACTTTTCTAAATGGAGCTCACCATGTCGTCACTTCGTCACACCCTTTTGACTTTCGCTCTTGCCACAGCCTGTGCGGGTTTATGGGCTCAAACCTCTGTGCAGACCTCTCAAAATAGTCAGAAAAGCGCTGCAGCACAGCTCGCCGAGCCAAAAGTCGAGAAGCTCGCCGTTGCGGCCGACCCTTTGAAAAAGGCGGTGCTCATCGGCCGTGCCGCGGCAGGCGACATGGTTTTTCAACTGGAGCTTGAAGGTTCGGAACCGATGTGGATGCAGATGGGCAATCCGCCCACTTGGGGTGCACATCAACCCGCAGACGACGAGCGCTACCACGTCGAGTTAAAGCTGACAGACCCGAAGACCAAGACGCGCATTCCCTACGCAAACATCAACTTTGCCGCGACAAACAAGGAGACCGGCAAGACCATCACCTTGCCTTTGCCACCGATGTGGGGCAGCAGTGGCCTCCACTATTCGGCCAACAGTGCACTTCTGGGGGACGGTACCTACGCCGCCACGGTGACGGTCGATGTACCGACATTCCAGCGCGAACTGAAAGACAAAGACCTGTGGTCCAAACCGGTGAACGCCAAGTTTCACTTCAAACTTGCTAATGGCAAGTTAACGGAAGTCTCGCAGGCAAGCCGCTAAGGGCTACTGGTGGCCTATCTTATTTGTCCCACTGCAGCAAGGCTGCTGCCAAGACCTCTGGCTGCCACAGCGGCAGCACAGGCGGTTGCGGTAGTTGCTGACTGCGGTGGAATCTGATGCCCGGACAGTTAACACTCCTTGAAAGAAATGATCATGCCCTCTAACGACCGACTCCTACAGCCCGAGGTCAATGCGAAGCCCGAATCCCCATCGTACGGGTTTCACGCCCACCTCGGAAATACCGACTTTGCAGCCGCCGTCGAACAGGTGAGCGACGCACTGAAGAAGGAGGGGTTCGGCATCTTGACCGAGATCGACGTGCAGACAACGATGAAAAACAAATTGGGCATTGATGTTCCTGCGCATCGCATTCTCGGCGCATGCAATCCCACACTGGCTCACCGCGCGCTGATGGCTGAACCTGACATCGGCCTGTTGCTGCCGTGCAATATAGTCGTGCGTCAGGACGCCGACGGCAAGGTGACGGTCGGCCTTATTGACCCAATAGCAATGCTTCAAGTGACTGACAACCCGGAAGTGGCAACAGTCGCACAGGAGGCCCGCGAACGATTGCAACGGGTATGCACCGCGCTGGCCGTGGGCTGAACTTCTGCAAAATATTTTTTTAAGGGAGATCGGCATGGTTTGCACAAGAGGCTACATGATGGGACAACGATGGATGCTCGCGGGCTGGATGGCTTGCGCTGGCGTCGGGCTGGCGACGTCGCCTTTGGTGGCGTTGGCCCAAACAAGCCTTGATGCCACCGCCACGCAGTCGTCGAGCGAGCAGGGCGTGACGGTCAAGGTGACTGCGAAGTCGATCGGACTGCCGGCCAGACAGTGGGAGTTCGCTGTCGTGCTGGACACCCACAGTGCGGACTTGAGCGACGACCTGAGCCAAAGCGCCACCTTGACGACCGACGACGGGCGCACGTTCAAGCCTGCGGGCTGGCTCGGCGCGCCACCGGGCGGCCATCACCGTGAAGGCGTGCTGGCATTTGAAGTGCCGGCGCCGCGGCCTGGCGTGATCGAACTCCGGATCGACCGGCCAGGCGAATCCGCGCCCCGGATCTTTCGCTGGCAACTCTGAAGGAGCGATGCCATGAATCAGCTTGAGAACGACCCCCCTGCGCCATCGTTCTGGCGACGCCCGGTCGGCATGGCGCTGGCAACGGCCGCCTTGATCGCCGGTTTTTACCTGCTCCGCGAGCACTGGGGGCATGTACTGGGCTACTGGCCGTACTTGCTGCTGCTCGCCTGCCCGCTGATGCACCTGATGCACGGGCACGGCCATGGGGGCAATGGCCATCACCCGCAGGCGCCGGGTCGTACCCACAACGACAAGGAATAACCCCATGGACATGAAAACACATCAACCCCACAGAGGCACCCCGCCAGCCAGGCCATCCTCGCCAACCGATCTGAAGGATCCGGTGTGCGGCATGCTTGTTACCGAGCAGTCGCCGCACACGCTGACGCAGGAGGGGCGGCCCTACTATTTCTGCAGCGCCAAGTGCCAGGGCAAGTTCGCGGCGAATCCGCTGCAATACGTCGCGCCCGCGCCACCGGTGGAGACCACTCCAGCAGCGGCCGGCACGATCTACACCTGCCCGATGCACCCCGAGATCCGCCAGGACCATCCGGGCAATTGCCCCAAGTGCGGCATGACGCTCGAGCCCTTGCTGCCGGAACTCGGTGACGATGAGAACCCCGAGCTGCGCGATTTCCAGCGCCGGTTTTGGTGGACCCTGCCGCTGACGGCTCTTGTGTTTGTGCTCGCCATGTTCGGCCACCGTTTTCAGTGGATGGACATGGCCGTGCAGAGCTGGGTCGAGCTGGTGCTGTCGATCCCCATCGTCCTGTGGGCCGGCTGGCCGTTCTTCTCGCGTGGTTGGCAGTCCGTGGTGAACCGCAGCCCCAACATGTGGACCCTGATTGGCCTGGGCACCGGCGCGGCTTTCCTCTACAGCGTGGCGGCGACCCTCGCGCCACAGGTGTTCCCGGCTTCTTTCGTCTCCATGGGCCGCGTTGCCGTGTATTTTGAAGCGGCCGCCGTGATTATCTCGCTCACGCTGCTGGGCCAGGTGCTCGAACTCAAGGCCCGGTCGCAGACCTCGGCGGCGATCAAGTCGCTGCTCGGCCTGGCGCCCAAGACCGCGCGGCGCATCCGGCAGGATGGGACCGAAGAGGATGTGCCGCTGACCCATGTGCATGTGGGCGACTTGCTGCGCGTGCGCCCTGGCGAGAAGGTGCCGGTTGATGGCGTCGTGACGGAGGGCGGCAGCTCGGTGGACGAATCCATGCTCACGGGGGAACCGATGCCAGTGAGCAAGCGCGTGGGCGACAAGGTGATCGGCGCCACGCTCAACACCAGTGGCGCGCTGGTGATGCGAAGTGAGCGCGTGGGCGCATCCACCATGCTGTCGCAGATCGTGCAGATGGTCGCCCAGGCCCAGCGTTCCCGGGCGCCGATGCAGCGCATGGCCGACGTGGTGGCGGGCTACTTTGTCGTCACGGTGGTGGGCATTGCCTTGCTGACATTTTTTGTTTGGGGATTTTTCGGGCCTGAGCCCAGTTGGGTGTTCGGCCTGATCAATGCGGTGTCGGTGCTGATCATTGCCTGCCCGTGCGCGCTGGGCCTGGCCACGCCGATGTCGATCATGGTCGCCACCGGCCGTGGCGCGACGCACGGCGTGTTGTTCCGCGATGCGGCGGCCATTGAGAACATGCGCAAGATCGACACCCTGATCATTGACAAGACTGGCACCCTGACCGAAGGCCACCCGACGTTCGACCGCGCCGTGCCCGCCGCTGGCTTTGAGGCCGACGAGGTGCTGCGCCTTGCCGCCAGTCTGGACCAGGGGAGCGAACACCCGCTGGCCGAAACCATCGTACGCGCCGCCCGCGAGCGCGGCATGGTTCTCGACAAGCCCGAGAACTTCGAGTCCGGCTCGGGCATCGGCGTGCGCGGCCAGGTGGCTGGGCGTCAGCTGGCGCTGGGCAACACCACGCTGATGGACCAGATCGGCGTCTCGGTCGCTGCCCTGGTGCCGCAGGCCGAAGCCCTGCGGGCAGAAGGCGCCAGCGTCATGCACCTGGCGGCTGATGGGCAGCTGATGGGCCTGCTGGCCGTGTCCGACCCGGTCAAGGCCAGTACGCCCGAGGCGCTGGCGACGCTGAAAGCGGCCGGGCTGCGCATCGTGATGGCCACCGGCGATGGCCTGACCACGGCCAAGGCTGTTGCCGCCCGCCTTGGCATCGACGAGGTGCATGGCGAGGTCAAGCCGGCCGACAAGCTGATGTTGGTCGAGCGCTTGCAGAAGGACGGCCGCGTCGTGGCGATGGCCGGAGACGGCATCAACGATGCGCCAGCGCTTGCCAAGGCCGATGTTGGCGTGGCCATGGGCACCGGGACCGATGTGGCGATGAACAGTGCGCAGGTCACGCTGATCAAGGGCGATCTGCGCGGGATTGCGATTGCACGCGCCTTGTCCGAAGCGACCGTGGGCAACATGAAGCAAAACCTGATGTTTGCCTTTTTGTACAACGCGCTGGGCATCCCGATTGCGGCCGGCGTGCTGTACCCGCTGACCGGCTGGCTGCTGTCGCCCTTGATTGCCGCGCTGGCCATGAGCTTGAGCTCGGTATCGGTGATTGGCAACGCTTTGCGTCTGCGAAACAGACTCGTATGACGCCGCTGTTTGCATCGTATCGCCAGCAGCAACTGCCATCGCCCCAGTCGTGAAGGCTCAAAAAAGTCAAGAAAGAAGGGGTGCGCGGTGATTACGTCCCGAACGCACTATTGCAGGCTGAGCCCTGATAGGGGTTTTTATTTTCCAACAAAGAGTGATCATGGTGACAAGAACAAATAACTGGCTTTTGACCGCGGCGCAGATGGGCCTGCTGGCCTGGTCCGGCGCCACCTTGGCAGCCGACAAGGTGTATGTGGCCAATGAGGGTGCTGACACGGTCAGCGTGCTCGATGCCGCTTCGTTCAAAAGGCTCTCAAACGTGCGCGTCGGCAAGATGCCGCACAACGTGCAGGTATCGCCCGACGGCAAGCTCGTATGGGTCACCAACAACGGCGAGCCAGGCCAGGCAGTCGATACGTCTGCGCACAAGGGCATGGCCAAAGGCGACCACGATGCGATGGGGAAACCCGGAGCCGTCTGGGCCATCGATACCCGTAGCGACGCAGTCGTCGCCAAGGTGCCGGTTGGCATGCACCCGGCCCATGTGGTGGTGTCGCCCGACAGCCGCTTTGCCTACGTCACCAACGGCGGCGACAACACGGTCAGTGTGATCAACACCCCAGCGCAGCGCCTCGTGGCGACGATTCCGGTCGGCCAGTTTCCCCACGGACTTCGGATCAGCCCGGACGGCAAGCAGGTCTACGTTGCCAACCTCAAGGGCGGCACAGTCTCGGTGATTGATACCGCAAGCCAGAAAGAAATCGCGCAAATTCCGGCAGGCAAGGGGCCGGCCCAGGTCGGCTTCACACCGGACGGTCGTCTCGTCTTGGTCTCGCTGTCGGAGGAGAACGCCGTCGCCGTGATCGACCCGGCCACGCGAAAGGTGATTCGCAAGATCGCGGTCGGAACGGTGCCGATCCAGCTGTATGTCATGCCTGACTCGCGCACGCTGCTGGTGGCCAACCAGGGTACGCGCAAGAAGCCTGGCCGCACCGTCAGCATGATCGACCTGGAGAGTTTCAAGGTCGCAAAGACAGTCGTGACCGGCGCCGGTGCCCATGGCGTGGTCGTCGACCGCGAGGGTCGGTACGCCTACGTGACCAACACCTACGCCAACTCGGTCTCCGTGCTCGATGTGAAGGGCCGCAAGGTCACCAAGACCGTTCCTGTCGGTAAGGGCCCCAACGGTATCAGCGTGACACCTTGATGCTTATTCGGCGTTTGCCGCTGTCCAGCAAGGTATTCCTTGTTTGCGGCCTCTGGCTTGTTGCGCTGGGCCTGTACTTCGCGCTCCTGCGCCCCGCCTTGCTGCCCGAAGATCCGCGCTACATCGGCGGCTCGCTTGAGGCGATTCGCGCCGCAGTGCCCGGACTGGAGCGTTGGCTTGGACACGTGTTCAAGGTCATGGGGGGCTTCATGCTGGCCACTGGCGCGCTGACGGTGCTTGCCGTTTGTCATTGGCTTGCAAAGCGCGAACGAGGCACGTTCGCCGCCTTGGCAGTGGCCGGCGCGGCCAGCGTCGGGCTGATGAGCGCCATCAACTTTCTTTTGAACTCGGACTTCCGATAGCCGCTCTTGCTGCCCGCGCTCTTGTGGCTTTTGGGCCTTGCGTGTTATCTCGGGGAGCGCTGATTTGCTGGCTGGACAAACCCAGGTTCCGAAGATTTAAGGAGGACAGGCATACCGCCATTGCCCCGGTGTTTCGACAATATTGCGTTTGTGACGCGACGAATACTGATCGGCGGTTCATTTCGCAACAGGTCAAACGGCAAGTCCAGGCGATGAGCCTGTCAACGTCCACCTAAAGAAGCGCATCTTGCGATGCCATCCCAAGACGCGTTCACGGCGAATGCGTCTTGCGTTTTTTCCGGGGTGCCCTGTTTGGCATTCGGCCAGTCTTCTTGTGCTTTGCGCGGTCACGCCAAAGGAAATAATTAATGATCAGCAGAACCACCAGGCCACTGGCGCCCGCACTGAGCAGTATCGCGGTCACACCCATCCTGTGATGCGAACGACTGCACAGGAACTTCCTGCGTCGTCGAGGATGGGCTGAAATGAAGGCCTGATTGGGGGTATGGATGGCCCGGGGCGCATAAGCCTTTCCCCGGACTTGCCCTTGATTAATTGGCCGGCTGAATGTCCGTCACCACCATGGCACCACCGGCTTTTTCTGCCTTGAAGCGGACCTTTTCCCCGACCTTTGCTTTTTCCAGCAGGGCAGGGTCCTTGACCTGGAACACCATGGTCATGCCAGGCATGTCCAGGTTCTTGATTTCACCGTGCTTGATGGTGATCTTTTTTGCGTCCATGTCGACTTTGCGGATTTCGCCTTCTGCCATGTCGCTTGATGCCGCCATAGGCATTTCTTTCTTGGCATCGTCCTTCATCATGGGCGCGCTTCCATGTGAGGTCGCATAGGCGGACGAAACGCCCGCCAGCATGGCGGTGAGAACCAACAGGGTTTTGAAGTTTTTCATGATGTTTTCTTTCAGGATTTGACAGAAGATTTGGCAGGATAGGACTGATAAACACGCGAGCTGCCATCGGCCAGGACCAGCATCACATCATAGGCATCCCGGGTGTCGCCCATTTCCATGCCCGGTGAGCCCATCGGCATGCCGGGGACGGCCAGGCCAAGTGCCTTGGGTTGCTCACGCAGCAGCCGGCGCAACTCTTGCGCCGGAACATGTCCCTCCACCACGTAGCTGTCCATGCGCGCGGTATGGCAGGAACCGAACTTGGCATTCAAGCCGAGTTTCTGGCGGATGGGCGCCGTGTCTTCGACATCATGGGTCACCACCTCAAAGCCGCTCTTGCGCAGATGCGCCACCCATTCATGGCAGCAGCCGCAACTTGGCGTTTTCCAGACAGTGACTTGGTTGGCGCTGCTGGCAGCCAGCGCACGCAAAGGCTGCGTCAAGACAGCAGCGCCCACGAGCGCAAGCGGCATCTTCAGTGCGAAGCGACGGGAAACCGTCTCAATGTTTCTTTTCGACATGACCATTTCCTTTGGACTGCGCCTGGCTGCTTGCCACATTGACCATACCCTTCATGCCAGCGTCATAGTGACCAGGCTGCAGGCAAGCGAAGTCAACCTTGCCGGCCTTGGTGAAATGCCAGATGATTTCGCCGCTTTTTCCTGGCGCCACGGTGACCATGTTTTCGTCGGCATGTTCCATTTCGGGATTCTTCTTCATCACCTCGTAGTGCTCCTTGAGCTCCTTCGCGGTTCCCAGCACCATTTCGTGCTTGACCTGGCCGGAATTCTTGGCGACAAAACGGATGGTTTCGCCCTGCTTGACGGCGATTTTTGACGTGTGAAAGCGCATGTCGTCGGTCATGTCGACGTTGACGGTGCGCGTCACATTGGCGGCAACGCCGGGTTTTCCGATCTCATCAACACCGCCATGGCCACCGGCGTGGTTGCCTGCGGCCATGGCCGTGAGAGCCAGAAAAATGCCGGGAATGGCGATCAGGATGTTGCGTGATTTCATGAAATACCTTTCAAGGATGGGAGTGGAAAAAGTGTGGTGGCCAGGCAATCGTCAGCTTGCAAGCTGGCCAAATGACTGAAATTTTGAGGAAAAGAGGCTTTAGTGCATATAAATAGGGCGCTGACAGCTATTATTCTGATAGTGAATCGGTTTTACATCGGATGCCTTTTTTGATCGATGACTTGCTGACGGTCAATGCTTCATAGCGCCCATGACGGGCTTGCGGACCTGAACTTCGACTTCCTTCATCGGCATGTTCTGCGCCTTCATCGACTGGCCGCCCTCGGCTGCAAAGCGTGCCGGATTGGGCAGGGCGCCCGTCCATTCATAAGCCACTTCCCCGGCCGGATGCTTGTACCAGCCCGGGTCTTTGTAATCGCCGGGCTTTTGGTCCTTGCGCACCTTGACCATGCTGAACATGCCGCCCATCTCGACCGAGCCAAATGGCCCCTCGCCGGTCATCATTCTTTCGGTATTGTCTGGCAAGGGCATTTCCATCTCGGCCATGTCGGCCATCCCACGCTCGCCCATCACCATGTAGTCGGGAATGACGTTGGTGATGTCGCGGGCGACCTTGCGGTGGTCCACGCCAATCAGGGTCGGCACGTCGTGGCCCATGGCGTTCATCGTGTGGTGGCTCTTGTGGCAATGAAAGGCCCAGTCACCTTCCTCGTCGGCCAGAAACTCGATCTGCCGCATCTGTCCCACCGCCACATCGGCCGTCACCTCGGGCCAGCGGCTTGACTTGGGCGTCGGGCCGCCATCGGTGCCAGTCACGGTGAATTCATGGCCATGCAGGTGCATCGGGTGGTTGGTCATGGTCAGGTTGCCGATGCGGATGCGCACCTTGTCGTTCTTGCGCACCACCAGCGGGTCGATGCCCGGAAACACCCGGCTGTTCCAGCTCCACAGGTTGAAGTCGAGCATGGTCATGATCTTGGGCGTGTAGGCGCCGGGATCAATGTCGTAGGCATTGAGCAGGAACACGAAGTCGCGGTTCACCTCATCAATCAGGGGGTGCTTGGCCTTGGGGTGCGTGATCCAGAAACCCATCATGCCCATGGCCATTTGCGTCATTTCGTCGGCATGCGGGTGGTACATGAAGGTGCCGGGACGTTTGGCCACGAATTCGTAGACAAACGTCTTGCCGACCGGGATGGCCTTCTGGGTCAGACCCGACACGCCGTCCATGCCGTTGGGCAGGCGCTGGCCGTGCCAGTGCACGCTGGTGTGCTCGGGCAGCTTGTTGGTCACAAATATGCGCACCCGGTCGCCCTCGACCACTTCAATGGTGGGCCCCGGCGACTGGCCGTTGTAGCCCCACAGGTGGGCCTTGAAGCCGGGCGACATCTCGCGCACGACCGGTTCGGCCACCAGGTGGAATTCCTTCACGCCGTTGTTCATCCGCCAGGGCAGCGTCCAGCCGTTAAGAGTGACCACCGGGTTGTAGGGACGGCCGGTGCTGGGTATCAACGGCGCCATGGTGTCGGGTTTGGTTTGAAAAACGGGCTCAGGCAGAGCGGCCATGGCCACCCGGCTCACTGCTGCGGCGGCAACTGCCGTTGTCAGCGCGCCGGCGCCAGTCAGGAAATTTCTTCTGTTCGTCATAGGAGTTTTCGTTCAATGTGTTTCGTGAATCTGGACGTGACTGGATTCAGTGGCCAGCTGCGTCACCGCCGCCACTGGCAGCAGGCGATGCCATTGCCAATGCGGTCGGCTTGCCGGTCATGGACGCGGCGAGTGCGGCATCGGCCAGCCAGAACTGCTGGTAGGCGTTGAGGGCGGCGGTGACGCTGGCAATCTGGTCGCGGTTGTCGGCCAGCAACTCGAACACCCCGATCAGCATGCCGTTGTAACGCAGCAGGTTTTCATCGGCCATGGTCCGGCGCAGCGGCACGATTTCATCGCGGTAATGCCGGGCCACGTCGTAGGCGGTCCGGTAGGCCGAATAACTTTCGCGTAGTTGCGACGACGCGCCGCGAACCGCGCTTTCATACCGGTTGGCCGCCGCCAGCGACTGCGCGTTCATGGCATCTCGCTTCGCTGTGCCCCAGTCAAAGATAGGTAGACGAATGCCCAGTTCGTAGCCTCTTCGCGGCGTGCTGGTGCCTGCCGCGTTGTCGAACACGGTGTCGCGGCGCACCCCAAGCTCCACGTCAACCAGACTGGTGATCAGGTTCAAGCCTTGCGACTTGCCCGCGTTGTCGAGTTGCAGGCGCGCCATCTGCACATCTAGGCGTTGCTGGGTCGCCGTGGCGTTCACCACGGCGGCCTGTCGCGGCTCTTTGGGCAGGTCAGGCAGCCGCTCTGGCAGCTTGAGTTGCCCGGCTTGCGCATCCGTCAAGCCGAGTTGTCGTATCAGTTCTTCTCTGGCGGCAGTGCTGGCATGCTGGCTGGATGCCAGTTGCGCCGCACTGTCGGCGTAAAAACTTTGCTGGCGCGCGCGCTGAAGCTTGGTGAAATTGCCGACCTGCTGCATGCGCCGCGCCAGTTCGGCGCTCGCCTGCGCGCTGCGGTTGATCTGGTGTGCATACGCCAAGGACTGCTGCGCTGCGACGGCGCGCACCCAGGTCTGGCGCACCTGGGTGACCTGTTCCACTACATTGGCGCTGAGCTGTACCCTTGCCTGCGCCATCTGGCCCCGTGAAATCTCCATGCGCCGGGGCAGCGTAAGAAGATCGAGCAGGCCAAAGGACAGCAGCCGGCCCAGTTCCAGTTCATCAGCAAAGCGGATTCGCTCGAACGTGAAAATGGGATTGGCGATGCGGCCTGTCTGGTTGGCCTGGGCCATGTCGGCCCAGCTCTGGGCCAGCAGGGTTTGCACCGCCGGGCTGTTGGCCAGTGCCAATTGAACAGCCTCATCCATGCCCAGGGGTTTGGCCAGCAAATCGCTGCTTAGCCTGGCTCTGGCTTGAGCTTGCTGATCGGTACGGCTGAGTTCCAGCTTGCCCTGGGTGAAGGTGTTGGTGGTATCGTTCGCGTCCCGCACGGTCTGGTCCATGTTGACCGATGCGCAGCCCGCCAGCAGCAGGCTGGCCGCAGCCAGAGCGGTCAATCTAAAAATTGTTTTCATGGTTGTTCCTGTCACGGTTTGGGCGGTGCTGTGCCGGAGTCAAGCTTGGCGGGACCTTCTTGAGCCTGGGATTGACTGGCTTCCTTGGCGTACTCGCGCCAGCCACCGATGCGCGCAGTGGCGTCGTTGGCTTCTTTCCAGTTGACCGTTTTTTCTTCGGTGTAGCGCTGGTAGCCCTCAAGCGCCGAGCGGTAGGGTAGCGACGCAGCGTCAGTCGTGGCTGTCGGAACGACGGGTTTTGCAAGGGGAACTGCAGCGGTTTGCGCAGCGGCCAGGGGGGTCCACAGGGACGCCATCAGCACAACCAGTGCAGCGTGCAAGCTGGAATCGAGACGAATATTCACAAAATTCTCCTGAAATACAAGCGATGCGATGGGGAAAATCGCGGTTGTCCGGACATCACAGGGATGTAAATGCCACAAGGGGCCATGCCGGCAGCAAGTACAGACCCAATACGGGCCTGGAGATTAGGAAATCGGTGGTTTTTGGCGCAGTGCGGCTTCAGCACTGGAAAATTGGGCAACTGCCGCCCAAGGCAGCATGCTCAAGTTGAAAACGGCAGTCACGTCGGTCCCCGTTGGGGACAACGCGACAGTATGGCAGGCCTGACAGACGCTGCAGGATTCGCAGTGGGCATCTGCGGCGTGAGATTCTGCATCAGAAGCATGGCCTGGGCAGTCGGCTGCAGTTGGGGTCACATCTGCCGCCACTGTTTCGGTATCTTGATGAGCTTTCGTCCCAGCTTCATGACCGTGAGTTGCTATTGTTTTTGTAGCGGTTTGCTGTTGCTGCTGCACCTGGCTCGAAAGCATTCCCGTCGCCATCGCGTCACTGACCCAGCCGCGCAAAGGCAGCAGGGCGATCATGAGGATAAGGAACAGGTGGCGCATGGGTTGGTCAGATATAGGAGATTTTTAGTAGTTCATTTTATATTGCGAGGCAGCAAACCGTTAACGGCAGCATTGCCCAACGCGCAGGCGCTTACCCTGCCGGCCAGTAGGCAACAAATTCACTCGATCTAAACGGGCATGGTCAACATTTATTGCAACAAAGCCTATGCGAAAGTGCAACGAGAACTAAGTTCTAGCGGCTCAAGTGTGTCCGCATGGCATTGGAAAGTCTGGCAACCTCATCACCTTTCATGGCGATCGATTTGCCATCCTTGGTTTGCATCATCTCCCCTTCTTGCATACGATAGGGCGCCTGAATTTATTTTCCATTGCCATCTTGCCATCTTGCCGTCTTTAAACAGGTGCACTGTCGAACCATCTTTAAGTTCTACAGACTTTTCGATGCCCGCTTGATCGACTGCAAATGCAGACAGACCCGAAAAATGAGACCAAACCCAACGACGGTTTTGACAATAGACATGATAAAAATCTTTCCTGGCGCTTTGTAATAGGCCCAAGGAAATCGACCAGGGTTGAGATGCCAGCCTTTGCATCACTGATGGCAATGTAGAGTACGGGGTCAGACACCTGCCTGACCGGAACATTACGATTTTGATATATTCGATACAGTCAACCACCAGCAGGGATTTCAAGTTAATCATCCTTGCCAGATGCAGCCGCAAATCTCGATAGAGGTAGTTGAGAAATAATTTTTGCTGGAAATGACAGCGTGAAAATTGTTCTTCCGCTCATCAGACTTTGCGCGTTCACCCGTCCCCCATGCGCTGACATGATGGATCGCGCAATCGCCAGGCCAAGACCTGCGCCACCGTCAAGACGGGCTCGGGCAGAGTCAACCCGGTAAAAGCGGTCGAAAATGTGTTGCAAATGATCCGGGGCGATACCATCCCCTTCATTGACTACAGCCAATGTGGTGCTCTCATTTTCAACAGTTATCAACAAGTCGACTTTGGAATTGGCTTGCGCATGGCGAATCGCGTTGGACACGAGATTTGTAATTGCGCGCTGCACCAACAGGCGGTCGCCCAAGACAGTCGCCGCGCCTGTGACTTCAACCGTCAATCCTCTCTCTTCCGCAATCAGCGATAAATACTCCGCGACCTGCTGGGCCTCTCGGGCCAGTTCGACCGGCTCACATTTGAGAATATTCTCGTTGTGGTCTGCGCTGGCGATGAAAAGCATATCGGAAATCAAGCGGGACAGGCGTTCGAGTTCTTCGACATTGCCTTCCAGGACCTCTCGCAGGTCAGCAACTGTGCGGGTTTTGGAAAGCGCCACCTGCGTTCTCCCCAAAAGCGTTGCAACGGGGGTGCGCATTTCATGGGCGAGCTCGCCCGAAAACTCCTGCAGTCTTTTATAACCGTCATCAATGCGCTCCAGCATGCTATTGAACTCCTCCGCAAGCTCATAGAGCTCCGTTGGCAACTCCGAAGAAGACACCCTGCGGCTGAGGGACTGAGTTCCGATGGATGCGGCCAATCGATGGAATCGTCGCAAAGGAGCCAAACTGGTGCGCGCAATGAGCCAGGCGCCAAGTGCCACGATGAGCAACAGTATTGGCAACGCGACCAATGTGGTATTGATGAAGCCACTCAGCAGCTTGCGGTCATGGCGCCGGTCCAAAGATAGGTAATAACGCACCGCTTTACCATTGACGATCGGACCGATGCCTCGAATGGCATTGAGTTGGCCACCGTTGGGCATCCTCCACTCCTCAATGGACGCATTGCTAACCGCACTGGCGTCCAGCGCAGACACTGATTGCTTTGCGATTTCGGAAAAGCTCGCCACCCATTGACCACTGGCTGGGTCAGTCAAGGCCAAATGCAGGTCATCATGGCCAATCATCAGATCCCCAAACCTGTGCTGGTTCTGAAGAATTGCTTCAGGTGTTGGCATTTCAGACAATATATGCAGCAGCAGGTCGCGCTTTCCCTTGAGCTCTTCGGCTGCACGTGCATCGAGCTGTTGTGACAGGGCATAAAAACCGACCACAATGGCCCCACCCGTGACGATGAGGCCGAAGAATGCACTGGTGGCCGCGATTCGTGCCGCCAGTGACTTCTGAGACCAGAAGTTGAGTAGCGTGCGTTGCGTCACACTGGATTCCGGCGTTCAAGAACGTAACCTACCCCGCGCACCGTGTGAATCAGCTTTTCGTCAAAAGGATCGTCGATCTTGGCGCGTAGCCGTCTGATCGCCACTTCAACAACATTGGTGTCCGAATCAAAATGGATGTCCCATACGAGCGACGCAATCTGTGTCCTGGAAAGCACCTCACCCGTCTTCTGGGCCAGAAGGGTCAGCAAGGCGAACTCTTTGGCGGAAAGGTTGATTCGCTGGCCTGCCCGGGTTGCCCGGTGACGCACTGGATCTATCTCAAGATCTGCTGTCCGTAAAACGGGATCATTTGTAATTGGCTGGCCGCGTTTGAGCAATGCGCGCACCCTTGCCAACAGCTCAGGAAACTGAAAGGGCTTGACCAGGTAATCATCAGCGCCCAAGTCAAAGCCGCGCACCTTGTCGTCGGTCTTGTCGCGGGCGGTGAGCATTAAAACGGGTACTTGCTTGGATGTGCGCAGCGCTGACAGCACAGCAAATCCGTCAATGCCTGGCAGCATGATGTCCAGAATCACCAACACATGATCGCCGTTGGCAGCCGCGTGAAGGCCGTCCGTTCCGTTGTGGGCAACCTCAACGGCATAGCCACTTTCCGTCAGGCCCTGGCGCAAATACTCTGCAGCCCTGGGCTCGTCCTCAATCACCAAAATCTTCAAAATGGGCTCCCACCGTACATAACGTATTCGTAATCTGCCAGTCAGCCCGGTGTTGACACCCGGCTTCTACATTAAGAACCGTGATGCAGCAGTTGCATCCAGGTTGCTCCCAGGCTTGGGACAGCACAGTCGACATTAAAGGAGCTTGATCATGTCTATTCGTAAAACCATTGTTGCCCTGGCCCTTGTGGGTGCCGCCCTTCCTGCTGCATTTGCCAACAGCGGCACCACTTGGGTTGGAGGCGACCGAGGCTTTGAGTTTCATCCCGGCAACAGCACCAAAAGCCGCGCTGAGGTCCAGCAAGAGTTAGAGGCTTTCCGCAAAAATCCCTTCACTGCCGACGGCACCAAGATCGTCAATACCGACAAAGGTTTTATCAGTCCTCAGCACAGTTACGCATTTCAGGGTGGCACCCTTGTCCATACGGACAGCCTGGCACATGACACCCCGAAGCCCAATCTGGTGATGACGGATGCAGAAAAGCGCCTGCAGCGTGAACTGTACCGCCGATAAACACCACATCAGTCAATGATCAAACACACGTAGGAGTTCTATGAAGACAAAAATCCATGCATTGCTGGTCGCTGCAGCCCTGTTTGCGGGGAGTTCCGGGCTGGCGATGGCTGCCTCTGACGCGCAGACTGCGCCCTTGAACGCAACTGCAACGCCTGCCGTTTCAACAAAGTTGACTAAGGTGGGCCCCTGAGTCAAGACAAATTTGAACTCAGTTTAAGTTGCACTCGATTCCACTCGCAGCTGGACGG